>CAYITH010000008.1:0-15810 GCA_964366295.1 Candidatus Woesearchaeota archaeon
AGGGCAATGAAAAGAGAATAAAAAGCGCAACTGTAGATGAGCTTGGAAAGATGAGCGGTGAGGAGTTGGGCAATTTATACAGGAATCTTGCGAAAGATAAAGCTGGCAGTTTGATGGGAGTAAAAGGCGGGGAGATTAAAGGCAGGATTAAAGCAGATACAATATACTTCTTATTTCCTGAAGAAAATAAAGAAGCGCCAAACTTGGCTTTTGGGTTTAGGCTGAAAGGAGTTGGAGGAGTTGTTGATAAGGAGTTGAAATTGATAGAGGGGAAAGATAAAGAAGAAGTGAAGAAAAATTTTAAGTTATTGATGGCAGAAGCGGAAAAAGCTGCGAAGGAAATTGCAGAGGGATACAGAGAAGAGGCGAATGAGGCAGGCGAATACTACGGGGAGCAGATTCTTTATCAGGCAGCAGGTTTAGCAGGAGAGTTGGGAATGAAGGCAAAGCAGATTGAGTTGCTTGAAAAACTTATAGCGCAGTATCCAAGCTCAAAGAAGGCCGCGACAGCATCGCTGGAAATAGAGAAGTTAAAAGCATATGATTATACTAATGCTGAAGCTGATATTGGGTTGAGAGATGAAGTAGAGACGCACCATATTATAATGTTGGATGTTCGCGAGCCGAGTTTTGAGGATGCGAGCGCGAGGTTTGTTGTCAGCGGATTAGAAGAGCTAAATGTTGAGAGCGCGAAAATTGGCGAGTATATAGATGTGGCGTTAAATAATTATGTTGTTGATGGAGAGTATAAGACAACTGATGGCAGTGGAGAAGATAAAAAAGTTACCAATTTAGCCGGCAGGGTTTCTATAAAGCTGATTGAGATAGATGAGAAGACAGCGAAATTGCAGTTCCATTATCCTGTTACGCAAGGAGCTCCTGTTGAGGGAACAAAAGTTGTGCGACTTGGCGATACAACTGAAATTGCCGGATTAAGAATAAAACTGCAGGATATAAAGTTAAAAAAAGAGGCAATTGTAAAAGTTTTTCCTGAAATTCCAAATAGTGTTACTGAAACGAATTTCTCTGTGACAATTGGAATTGAGAAAAGAGGGATAAAATTGAGTGATGAGAAGACAAAAGAGATGATAGCAAATGTGAATGAAAGCATTGTGAAGTTTGAAAAGATTGTGACAAAATTAGGCGAAGTTGTTAAAGGGATGAAAGCTGCTTGCTTTGCGACTTCTGCTGGCTTGATTGTTAAGGGATTATTCACTAATATGGGCGGAAAAGCGCTGGCAAGACAGCAGGTTATGAGAAGCGCCGGCGGTTGGAATGAGGAGTGCGCCAGACTTGTTCGGGAAAATCCCTCTGAATATCCAACTATAAACGAGTGTTTAAGAAAAAATAATTCTGAAATAAATCAAGATGTTGAGCGACTGGGCGAGAGTTTTAAGAAAACAAATGACAAAATAAAGAGTTTGAAAGATTTGCCTGATGTGAAGAAAAATGCGGACTTGCTTGGAGAAAAGTATTTAGAGACAGAATTTTTACCTTGGTATAAAAATAATCAAGGGAAGAAGTTGATTAAGCCAGATGGAAGCGAAGATACAAAAACTATTGGAGAAGTTTTTGGAGACGAGAAAGCTATAAAGCAAGCATATGATGATGGAGTGCTTGGTTTGGAGGAGATGAAGGATATTGTTACTTACAGCGCGGTCAATAATAAGTTAGGAGCTCAAAAAGTAACAAGCATTGCGAGAGAGATTGATAATAATAATTATTATTCCAAGCAAAAAGCAGAGTTTGAAGGTGTAACGATTGATAGCGTAAATATAGGACAAGCTGTTAATAGTTTGAATTACAAAGACAAACAAGTTGCATATGTTAAGGCGATTGATGTGAAGAGTGAGATAAAAACTGGCTCAATTACGGCTACTACTGGAAAATATGCAATTGTGAGTGTGCCGAATACAGCTAAATCTAAAGAATTAGCAGGGAAGACTTTGTTAGTTCCGTTGACTTCTGGAGATGGAAGATGGAAACCTAATAATAATATTGGGGCGTATGTTGTTAATAAGGGAAGCAGTGGGGAAAGTTTAGAAATAGAAAGCACAGCATCTACGCAGGGAGTTAGAGATGTGTTGGGCGAGGCAGGTGTAAGTGATTTTAAGGTGATAGATGCGAAAGCATGCGAGCACGCTTACGCTGATGCTGAAGTGAGGTTTTATGAGACTTCTCCTTTCAAAGGACTGCCTGCGGTTGTGCCTGTTGATATTCAAAGAGGGTGGTATGCTGCGACAAAGCAAACGCTTGGAGTTTTTGGAGGAATAAAGCCGTATGAGGAGAGTGGGAAAGTTTCGAGCTTTTGGCTTTGCAATGTTGGAGAAAATGGAAGAGAGGAGTGGGAGAGAAGCATTGGCGATGACCAGCCGTGCATACAAATAAATGTAGATACAGGACAGCCGATTGACCAGCTGCCTTGCCTTGAAAGAGAGCAAGCGCAGGCACTTGTCAGAAAAGCGAATAGATTAATACAAGAGGCAGCATCAAAATATGGAAATATAAGGGGCAGCGGAAAAATTATGCTTGATGGAAGAAGTTATAAGGTTGGAGCGCCTGTCGGCGCAGCATCTGGAACTCAATGCACGGATTTTATGTCGCCGAATGATTGCTATCTGCTGTTTAATGTGTGCGACCCTGTTGTTTGTCCGGAGAGCAGATGCAATCTTGGAGGGGCTTATAATGTTGATAATGTTATACAAAGCGGAGTAATAGGAAGCTTAGCTTTGTGCCTGCCGAATATACGAGAAAAAATATTTGTGCCTGTGTGTTTGACAGGGGTGCACGCAGGGCTTGATAATTATGTGAGCATACTAAAGGCGCATCGCGATTGTTTGCAGGAAAGCTTAAACACTGGAAGCACAACAGGAATTTGCGACGAGGTTAGAAGTTTATATATGTGCGAGTTATTCTGGAGAAACATTGGGCCTTTGACAAGAGTTGGCTTGCCGAAGCTGATAGAGTTTGCGACAGGGCAGGGCCAGCGTGGAGGCGGAGAATATGCCTCTGTGTCGAGCGCGTTTGACAATGCAGCTGCTTCAATAGATTATATGAAACAAGTTTATGGACCAAATGCTTACAATGCGTTCAAGTTGAGAAGCAGTGACGAGGTAGGGACTATGATATGCAAGGGTTTTGTCGGGCAGAGATATCCGGGAGGAAAAGGATTTTTTGATGCTATGATAGAGCCGGACTCGCCGACGCAATTTACAGCTTGGTTTGATGAGATTCCGTATAATGATGCGACTGTGCCTGCGACATCACAATACAAAGTTTTCTATCATATATTTGCTGGAAGAGATGTTGGAACTTACTATTCAGTATATTTAAAGAATCCGCCTGAATCAGGGTTTTATGCGAATCAGCCGACAATTGTGGTTGATACAGGATTTATAGGAAAAGGAAGTTTCAAGAGTGAGACAAAAGATTTCACTGCGCCTGCAAATTATAAAGAATTGTGCGTTCGTGTGAATAACAAAGACGAGTGCGGGTTTAAAAAAGTTTCAACAGGATTCAGCGTTAATTATCTTGCTGATGAGTATGCTAAACAACAGGCTTCTGATGAGGTGAAGAGTGAGAAGGAGTGTGTTTCTGGCGGGAATATAGCTGATAATGGAGCTATACCTCTTGGGGCTGGCGGATTGCAAGGAACACTGGAAGAGGCAGCAATGCCGCAGATTTACAAAAGAGGAATAATTAGGGTGTGCAGTTCTGCGAATCCCGGTGAGCAAACTGCGCCAGGAAGGTGGAAGCAAGTTGGCGTGTGTTCTGACAATAAAGAAATAAAATGCTGGTTAGACACAGAAAGCGTGAAAGATAATATAAAAAACAGGAATCTTGAGAATAGCGCATTGAGTGAGGCAGGAAAAATTGCCGCGAGCTTGGGAGAAGGTGAAGTGCTGACAGAAGAGCAAATAAGAAGCAATATGGAGGAGATTAAAGGTAATATTGATAAGATAAATGGAGAAATTGCTAGTGTGAAAGATGAAGCAGGAATGAAAAAGATTGTTGAGGCGCAGAAAGAGAGCGGAATTATAAATAAGATAAGAAAAGTGCGCGAGGGTGTAATATTAAACAATTATCAAGCAAGAATGCTGGAATTAGAGTTTAGGGTTTGGGAAAAACTGATAAATGTGTATAAGGCGAGTGTGGAAGTTCAGATAAAAGTGCGGGAGGAGAAGGAGGGGAAGGAAAAGGAGGGAGTAAGTCCGGAGAGTGGGTTGAAAGAAGAAACAAAACCTGCATCCCAAATTAAATTGAGTTTAACATCAGAGCAGATTTCAGGAATCTCTGTTTTAAGATTGAATAAAATAGCGACTAACAAAAAAGAAGCATTGCCAATAATAATTAAACAAGATAATGTTTATGTTTTGAAGGAAGGGTTATCTAACGAGTATAACGAACTTTTTGTAGGTTATGGTTATGAGAGCACAGGCGGAATTAATTTTAATCCTTATAATGATGATGATGGAAATTTCAATGAGCAAAAATTGATTAATGCTGGTGTGAAGCCAGAGATTATACCTTATTTGAAGGCAATTAGATTACAAAAGATAAGTAATCTAAAAGAGGAAGTAACCATTGATTCTTCTGTATTAGATTCTGCTGTAGAAGGAATATGGGATAAGCAACCTTCCGAAATAAAGCAGAATGCAAAAACAATTGCTGATAAAAATGCCGAGATTAGAGCAAAAGGAAAGCAAGTTCTTAAAGATGGAGGAGAAATTGGAATTTATTTTGTGAGAGATGAAAGTGCGTTTTATAGCCAGTCCGAACAAACAGACATTTTATACAGAAAAATTGCAATATTAAAAGGGAATAAGATAATTTTATTGGATAATACTGGGAAAGAGATTGTAGAGACTGGAGAGGATTTAGACATCGCGATTGATGCGGAGTTTAGCAAAGACAGTGATAAAGTTTTTGCCAAATATATAGTTGGCAAGAGTCTTGGAGAGGCTTTAGGAGTTGGAAAAGAGTATACTATTGCTGATAAAATAGAAGCCAAAGATATAGTGTCGCCTGAGTCCGGAGAGGGCGAGAAAATAAGGTTTTCAGAGAATTATGATTCTAAAAAGAAGGTCAATGTATTAATGGGCAAGGAAGAGACAGGAGTTTATTTGAAAAATAATGAAATTTATTATGTGCAAAAGCTTTTTAGATTAGACTTCTTTAAGCGAGATGCGAATATTGGCGAGATAAAAGATAATAAAGTAATTTTTAAAGATGAAGGGGCGATTAACCAACTAAAAATTCCTTATTTTGAGTTGATAAAGACTTTCTTGCAGGAGCAATTTGATAAGAAGGAAGAAGCAAAGATTCCTAAGATTGATAACTCTCAAGAAAAATCAAATATTGAGGCGGATGAGTTTCTTGATGATTTGCAAAAAAAGATTGGCATTGGCAAGGCTGGCAAGATTGAGAAGGCAGATTTGGATATCAGGAATTTTGGATTAAAGGCAGTGAGTGAGAGTGATACAGAATATAATAATTTTGCAATTAAACGTGAGGCGTTTCAGAATATTAAAAGTTCTGAGCTTTATTCAATCCAATATAACGAGAGAGATACTGGGCTTTTTTTAATTATTGCAGAGTATGATAAGGCATCTGTGAGAAAAATTAAAGAGATTCAATTTTCAACTAGGTTTATCAGTAGAAAGTATTTGAGTGTTACTGAAATAAGTAATAGCAAGTATAAGATGGAAGTATATAGAGCTGAAGATATTGTCCATTTTAATGAGTTTGAGAATGAGGGATTAAGCGAGGAAGTTGCGGAAATATTAAGTAATAAGATTATTGATACTATTAACCTGAAGATAAGTTCTGTTTAGTACTTTCAACTTCACTTTTTTCCTTCAATTTGTTTTAGCCTTTCTTCTATGGAATGGTGCATATCGAGAAAGTTCTGCCAAGATTCAATGCTCATTATAGCTTTGTTTCTCATTTTGTTCAAGAAACCAGCTTGTTTTATTTTGCCAATGTCTTTGTCAGTTATTACTATTCTTAATCCTTCTTTTTCCACAAGCGCTTTTAATTCTTCTTTATCTGGCAAAGGGTAGCCATTGCAGAATTTGTAAAACCTTTCAGCATATTTATCAAAACTTTTTTTATTTTCTCCGTTCCAAACATATATAATTCTTTCATCGCCTCGCAGATGATATTCTTCTGATTTAATAGTTGTTAGTTCGAGGCGAGCGACTTGTTCTATACGGAGTTTGCTGTATTCTGCTTCTCTTTTTAAGAATTCTCTGTCTGTTCGCTGTGAGGGACAGCCTGTTAGAAAAAAGCAAAGATACGCTAACGAGTGTAAAAATCTGTTTTTCATCTCTTTTTTTAGAAAAAAGCTTTTTTAAGCTTATTTCTTTTCTTTTTCTGAAGCGCCGGATTCAACTTCTACCTTTGCATCAGTACTTTTAGGATTCGTAGTTTCTGGCTTAATTTCTTCAAGTGTGGCAGGCATTAAAGCATAGACTCTGCCCGAGAGAAATTCTGTCATTTTTATATCGCCATTTGCAAGATTCTCTGTGCGAGGTATGAATGTTGAAGGGATTGTTTGTATTAGCAGTTCATTCGCAATTCCTGTTCGTGTTATTTCTGCAAGACTTTCTGCAGTAAAGTGGGCTGTTGGATGAACATAGAAATCTTTTCCGTCTATAGTGAGTGTTTTGAGTTCTAATTTTTTATTGTTTTCTTGGTATTCTTCCAGCTTATCTTTTGGAATTATAACTGAACTTGCAAGAGGAATGCGCACAAATTCTAATTCTTCATTATTTAAAACAACCTTTAATTTTTTTTCTGCATCTGCATAGTGCAGTCTGGCAAGCGCAAAAGTTTCTTTGTGTGTTTTGCTGATTTCTTTTTCAACTTTTTCTGTTATTGTTCCAGCAACAGCCTGCAAACAAAATGTTTGAAATGCAACACTTGAATCTCCAGCAGCAAGCTTTATTTTGTAACCTTTTGGAGTTTCTCTTACATAGAAATCTTTACCGCCTATATTTACTGATTGTTCTTGCGGCGCATATGAGCGAGATAAGCTTTTTGTTGAACTTTTGAATTTAACCTCGTTAGCAGATATATCAAAGCATAAAGCAGTTAATCCTGTGAATAATCCTGCCGATGCATATGTTCCGAGTTTTCTTAATACTGAATAAGCCATAGATGTTGCATTGTTTGAGGGTATATAAACCTTACTATTGATGTAATTATAAAGTCGTTACTGAGCGTGGGTGGAAAAATGGGTGTTTTGATAGCCATATTTAAATACTTTATTTTATACATCTCCGTATGCGGGGATGCCGGAGCGGTCAAACGGACGACGTTTAGGTGAGAGGTTTCACTTAAGTATCTTAATCAGTATAAAATTGAAATCCTCGAAAAACCGTCGGGGCTTAGTGCCTACAGAGGTTCGAATCCTCTTCCCCGCATCTTCGCTCACCGCAGAGAGGAGCACCACAGCGAAGCGAGGATGCCCGCATCAAGCGTGAGACGAAGAGGGATGTGTCGTTCGCAGTAGAATTTAAGCCAGCAATGAAATGAGGAACCTTAAGACTTCAGAAACACTTCTTGTTTCTGATAGTGCTCAGAATTAAGAAGTAATTCTGACACGAGAGTGAATCGGAGATTGAAGTGTTATTCGTTCATATTAATGTAAGTGAGAAGTGAGAAAATCAGAAAAAAGATTCGGGGAATATATTTATAAACACTATTTTTCTCTATTAAATATTAAAAAAGAGATGGGTGATGGGTAAAAACCAATTTAGACTGTATGCGATGTTGGTATTATTTTTGGGAATTCTTTCAGCGGCAGGTGTAGCTGCCAATTATTATGTAGTTGATATTTTTTTCACTATACCAGATACTGTTTTTGCGACAAATGAGCAAATATCTCTTGTTGGAAATTTAACCTCAACAAATTATTCAGACAATGGAACAATTGCTAGAGCTTCTGTCCCTTTGGTGAGCACTGCTGTCAATGTTACAATATGGGATAGAAATAATGTATCTGACATTAATAATTACACTTTGACAACAGATGCAAATGGGATTTTTTATTCAAGAAGCAATTATTATCCTTCGGCGGTGCAGATAAATTCATCGTCGTCAGTGGGAAGCTACTATATCCGGGCGCAGTATATAGATGCAAATAATACAATTTGGACGTCTACTTCGGAGATGGGGGTTTATAATAGCACGATTGATATATTAAGGGTAAAGGCTGGAAAATCCAGCTATAATCCTTCTGAAACTGTTTTTGTTGAAAGTGAAGCGGTGAAAATAATAAGCGACCGAGTGCTTTATGTCAGCAATGTTTCTATAAATGGAAGCTTGAGAAATGCTTCAAAATCCCAGATATCAAATTTTTCCTGCACTACTGAAAGCAATGGAAAATGCAAAATAAATTTTACAGCTCCAACAACCTACGGAGCATATATACTTGAGTTGAATAATTTTAAGGCTTACAGCTCTTTTTATGTTGTGCCTTTTTCTTTCAACATTTATATGAAGGACGAGCTTGGAAAGTCGCTGAAAAATGTTTATGCCGTCGGTGAGCAGGGAAGAGTGGAGGTAAGTGTTACAAATGCTTCAACAACTGATGTTTACACATTTTCAGGGCATATTACTGATTCTGCCGGAAATGTTGTTAAGGCAGTCAATACAACAACATTGAATTCCAATAATTCTTTTACAAATACATTTTTGTTTACGCTGGATGCGCTGACTTTTTCATATGGCGCGTATAGGGCGGTTGTTACTGTAGTTAAATCCGGAGATGGGAATATAACTTCCTCGGTTTCTTTTGAGGTTAAGGATTGGATATTAGCATTGAATAAAAAGTCTACTTCTTCTGGATTTGAGTATGAGTACAGCACTTTTACAAACCAAACCTTGTTTTTTGAAGCCCTGCCTACATATAGAACCAATGGCACGATTGTTCCAGAAATAAATTCAACTTTTTTTACAGTTAATTTGAAGGACGGATTGAATAATTTAATAACCAGCGCAAATACAACTTGGAACTCAAGCTGCGGAAAGCAGGGATGCTATCAGTTTAATTTAACCACTCCAAATATTACGGGGCAATATAACCTATACCTTACTTTGGCTAATGGGGGAAGCACGCAGACAAAGAGCCAAGTAATAAATGTTATTTCTGGAGTGATGTCTGCTGATTCAACTGATAAAGATGGGAATATAAAAGATTTGTTTGGCACGAACGAGTATATTTATTTGTCGATTTCTTCTTATAATAAAAGCACTGCGCAAATTAATTTAAGCGATGCAGAAGTCTTTTTGGTATACTATATGAATGGGACCGAGTTAAATTATACTTCTGTGAATTCAAGCGATTTTGTTAATTCTTCAAATAATATATCTGAGTGGCATTGGAATACAACCACACAAAGAATAAAGCTGGATGTTCCGCGTCTTGGAGGATTGTTTAATGTGGTGTTGTTTGGGACTAATAGGAGTATAGGAACAACAACAAAGTTTATAGTTAACCCTTATGATGCGTGCATTGTGCCGAAAGATACTGCAGGGCAGGTTACATCTGGATATTATTATGTATGGCAGTTTAAGACAACAGATACTATTTATTTTGAGATGAAACTAACGCAGGCAAATAATCCGATTGGGAGAGCTACAGCATTGAATGATTCTTCTGGAAATTCTTCTTCTTATGGCAAGGGCAATGCATGTTCTATTGATACCAATACAAAACAAGCTGTAACTAATGCTACTATAAGCATATTAGAAGTGAAAAATCTGGAGTCAGGGGCTGTGCAGAATGTAAATAATACTGGAACTTCTTGCCAGGCAAGTGATAGCTCTGGAGCTTACACTTGCACTGTGAAGCCACTGACAAAATGGGATGGGGGAGCAAATATTGTGAAATTTAATTTACAAGGGCAAGATGGAACAGTCAGCATTACATATAGCAGGTTTGAAGCGAGGGCATTTTATCTTTATGGTTATTCAACTAATTGGCAGAACAGTCCGACGAGCAACATAACGCTTAATGTTCAGATGTATGAGGCTGGAAGCAATTGGTGGGGAAGCAGCAGTGGGCTAAGCGGAACAGTTACATTGAAGAAGATTGAATACCAAGGAAGTGATGGAGATTGGTTATCGTCCCCTGTTGATGCAGGATATAATATTTCTGTTGTAAATTCAAGCAGCATAACCGGGAGTTCAGGAACTTTGACAATTCCAGTGGCTTCTGCACAAGGCGCAAGGTGGAAAACAGGATATTATAGAGCAATATTGCAGGGAACAACATCAACAGGCGATACTGATTATGGGTATGCTTGGTTTGGAGTAAAGCTTTGGGATGTTTATGGACAGCCAGTAGAGTGCGGAGCAGGCGGGTGCAATTACAAGAGTTTTTTTAATTCAAAAGAAAATGTAACTTTATTTGTCAAGATTTCTCAAGCAGGAGATTATAGTTATAGCTATTCTGGCGGACAAAGTCTTGGCGGTGGAAATGTAAGCATCGGCGTTAAAAAAATAGAGTTTTGCAGGACTTGGCCTTGCAAAGAATTAAATTCAAGCCAGTATAATGCCAGCGTGTTGTATTTGAATGAATCAAGCCCTTGGTATTGGAATGCTAATTCTGTAAATCAGAGCAAATATCTTCTTCAAATCAATAGAACCGCAGGAAGCTGGGATAGCGGGTCTTATAATGTTATACTTGTTGTGAATGGAACAGACACAGGGTATGCTTGGTTTAACAGCATTGCGTTTTATGTTGAGACACAGCCGACAGATGCAAACGGAAGCAATTATGTTTACAGCATACGCGGAAGCAAGTCAATGTATTTTAATCTAACTACAACGAAGAGCTATAAATATGCTTATTGGAATGGAAGCAATTATATAAGGTATAATAGCAGTGATTATGTAAATGCCACTATAAGTTCGCTGACTTTGAGAAAGTGGGATGAAACCACTTATAAAAGCATAGAATATACTTACCCTAATCAAATTAATGTTAGTGTTGTAAATAAAACTGTGCTGAACATTACCGGAACTTCTCTTATTAATATTACTTATCTTAATGGCAGCTGGTCCTCTGGATGGTATAATGGGGAAATAACTTTAAGGAGTGATACGAATGAAACTTCTACTGGGTGGTTGTGGTTTAGCGTACAGCCATTCAGGGTGCAAATGAGTTCAAATGTTTATAATATTGATGTTGACCAGTGTACAAATGCTACTTTAAGTGTATATGAGCCAAATTGGAATTCAAATACGCCTTTAGTTGGGAATTATTCAATAATACAAGTATATGAGGATATCTGGTCTGGCTCTTCAAATTCAAGAACAAGTTATACTAATTATACCAATAGCTCTTTTAACGCGACAGCTAATGTTACATTTTGCCCTAATACCGGAGGAGAATGGGGAACAGGAAGCTGGGGCGGTTATCATTATCTTAATGTACTTGTAAAGGACAATGTTTATAATGACACTGCAACGGGCTGGGTTTATTTTAGAACTACACCGTTTCAGATTCAGTGGGGAAGTGTTTCTGGGGGAAATGCCAAGCTGATAAATGCGAATGTAGTTGTGCCTGCAAATATAACCCGATATTCCACTGGAGTTTCAACAACTGGGAATTTAACTGAAATTTATCAGTGGAGATATGATAATTCCAGAAGTGTTAAGGAGAATTATAACTTTAGTGTTGGAAGCTGTTACTCAAATGTTTCCGGGCAATGCACTGTGAATGGAACGCAGAATGTGACTATATATCCGCCGGCAAGCGGTTGGAGAGTAGGGTATAATTATCTATATGCTGTTTGGACAAAACAGAATTCTGCTGCGTCAAGAGTAGAAGATTGGAGCGGAATATACATAGAAGGAAGAGCAGCTTATAATGGGTATTTCAGCAATTATGACAGCAACTGGAATTATAAGTATTACATTGCGCCTAACGAAAACATTACAATAAGGCTCAATGTTCGTGATTCTAGCTATAATGCAGTGGATGTGAATGTTACAGGGGTGCAGTATGCTTATTCCGGAGATAGTTGTTGGAGTGAGTGGTGCAGAACTTATACGACGCCGACATGGTCTCTTGTTGGCGGAGGAGTGCAGACAAGCAGTGGCGCGGCTACAATAACTATGCAGTATCCTTCAACAAACTGGACAAAAGGATATTATTATATTAAGGCAACAATTTCAGGAAGCGGTGGAACAGCAACAGTAACTGATGGAAATGTAAGAGTAAAAGAATTTGTTGTTCCAAATATAACTCTTTCATCGCCTGTAAATAATATAACTTATACTGGGACAAATCTTTCTTTTTCAGCCACAACTTCAAAGAATGCGCAGTGTTCAATATATGCGGTGAATTATGATAATTTCAACAGCTGGTATTGTTACAATTGGAATGCGTCTGGCTCGAATATAACACAGCAGAAGCGTAATGCGTGCAATGCCACAAAGTATTCTTATAATGGTTCGAGTTATTACTCGATGTATGTTTCGAATAACTATTACTCTTCATACAATGGGAGTTATTCAACTTGGCAGTATGGAAGCTCAACAGGAATGACTACTGGAGGAATGACACATACTTTTACGATAAATACTACTGCCTTGCCTGTTCAGCATTATGGAATGCAGGTGTGGTGTTATGATGAGGATTGGAATTACGCTTCAGAGGTTGTGGCGTTTAAGGTGAATTCAACAGCATAAAATGAGCAAAAATATGGTAATAAGGCGGGAAGGGATAATCTTTTTAGCAATTGCTATTCTGCAAATAAGTTTTGCGCTTGGGGCTGCTGATTTTGATGTAAATAGCTTTTCTTGCACTCCCAGTGAAAGTTCTTTGAATGATGCTTTTTCATGCACTGCTCAGATAAAAAATAATGGCGATGCTGCTGGAAGCGTTAGTACTGCAACGCTTTATCCTGATTCAAATAATTGGCTTGAACAGGCGAGTTATGCTCAATCGTCTGGAGGGAGTGTCAGCCCTGGACAGACAACAGAGGTTACATTTTCTGGATTAAGAGGGAATAAGGCGGGGAATAACGGCTTTTCGAGAGTAACTTTAGATCAAGTTACAGATACATATGTTGCTGATAATAATATTAAGCAGAATATAATAGATGTTTCTGTGAGTGTGAGCAATACTGCTTCTAGCGCTAATATGGGTGTTAGCTGGACATCTTCTGCTGAGGTTACAGCTGGTGGAAATATAAATGTTGTTTTAACATGGGCAAGAGATTCTGGAGGTTGTGGTATTGGAAGCCAGTCAAGTTCAAAGACAATAAGCGGAATGCAAAACGGAAATAAGCAGGCGAGAACATGGACTGTAACACAAGGAACAACTGCTGGGAATTGTAAGTATACAATTACTGCTGCGGCTACAGGAGCAAATGGATTAGCTTCGAAGACAGATGCTATGACTAGCACTATTACTTGTCCTAATTGTCCTGTTGAATCAACATCAAGCACTGCTGCTGGAACAGGCGGAGGAAGCAGTGGAGGAGGGGGCGGAGGAACACTAGGAGAGCTGACAAAACAAACAATGAAAGAGCTTGGAAAAGAAGAGTCGTTTAAGTTTACTTTCGGAGGTGTGAATCATACATTTATGCTGCTGGACTTTACGGCAACAACAGCCACTTTTAGAATTTCCAGCACTTCGCAGACATTTACACTGACTGTTGGAGATGAGAAGCAGGTAGATTTTGAGCTTGATGAAAAAGCAGATATCTCTGTGAAGCTGAAGTCAATAAATACCATAACAAAAAAAGTGCTTTTTATTTTAACGCCATTGTATATTCCTGAGATAAAAATGGGCGTGGCAGAGAAAGAAGAGGCAAAAGTTGAAGAAAAGACAGGAGTTGGGGAGACATTTGATAAGGCAGTTGAAGCGTTGAAGAATCTTGGAGGAAATAATACTGTGTTGATAATAATTCTTGCAGTGTTAATATTGATTGTGCTTGTTGCATTAGGGTATTTTGGATGGAAAAAGAGAAAAGAGGAGAAGTTTAGAAAGGCGATTAAGATAGCGTTTGAGTCGAAGACGAAGAGGAGATAGGGAGTTTTATGTTGACTGAGAAACCAACATTTCGGATTGTACTTACTTGTGTTATTATTAAAGAGAAGAAGGTATTGCTAGGTAAAAGAAGTGAGAATGATGATGTTTTGCCAGGTTATTGGGGTCTGCCAGGAGGGAATATAACCTCTGTGGGAAATATATTGGATATTATCGAAAAAGAATTAATGAGGGAGATATTTGAAGAGGTAGGTGTTGAGATAGGTAATATTAAATATATTGAGAGTCATTCTCACGAGAAACAAATAGTAAATATATGTTTTTCAGCAGATATTATCTCCGGTGAACCCAAAGCTTTAGACGAAACAGAAGAAGTTAAATGGTTTACTCTTGAGCAAGCAAAGAAATTAAAATTAACTCCTCATACTTTAGAGAGCCTCAAAAAAGTTTTTAAAAGAGGAATATATAGAGAATTCTGGTAATTAGAATACATTTTGTCCAGAATTCTCTATCTGTATAATTCTGAAAAAACAATACTAACCAACAGAATTATCCATAGCTGGACAAAGCGAAGTTTTTATTTACTCCACAATACTCGCCTTAATTATCTTAACATCTTCCAGAGGTTTGTCTTCGGAGTTTGTGGCGACATTTGAGATAGCATCTACGACGTCCATGCCTTCTACAACTTGGCCAAATACTGGATGTTTTGTGTCTAGGAAGTTATTGTTGACAAGGTTTATGAAGAACTGGCTACCGCCTGTGTTTGGGCCTGCGTTTGCCATAGAGATTGTGTTGCGGTTGTTTTTGTTGTTGCTTGAAAACTCGTCGTTTATAGTGTAGCCAGGGCCGCCCATGCCTGTTCCAGTTGGGTCGCCTCCTTGTATCATAAATCCTGCAATAACACGATGGAAAATTATCCCGTTGTAAAATCCTTTTTTAACAAGAGTTTCAAAATTGCCTGTTGTTATTGGCATCTTTTCTGAAAATAACTCTATTACAATGTTTCCTTTTGCGGTTTCGAGTTTTATTTGAGTGTTTGCCTTGTCCATGTTTTCGTATTGATTTAAAGCAAGAAGAACTACTAAAATTATAATGGCTATTATTATTGTTTTGCTATTGAGCTTCATTCTTTTTTCTCGCTTTTAGCGGCCTTTTCTTCTTCTTCTTTTATTTTAAGCTTGTCTGTAAGGTCGAGTTTTTCTATCAGCTCTTTGTAGCGGTTCCTTATAGTGACTTCTGTTATTCCAGCGACATCTGCAACTTCGCGCTGTGTGCGTTTTTCGTCGTTGAGCAATGCCGCGATGTATAAAGATGCAGCAGCTATTCCGGCAGGACCTCTCCCGCTTGTGAGTTCTGAAGAGTCAATTTTTTTTAAAATTTTAAGCGCTTCATTTTGGCATTTTGGCGAAAGGTTTAGAATTGCGGCGAAGCGGGCGATATAATCTTTTGGAGAGCTTGGGGTGACTCTTATTGAGAGTTTTCTGGTTATAAAACGGTATGTTCTGCCGATTTCTTTTCTTTCAACATCTGATGCATTTGCTATTTCGTCGAGAGTGCGCGGAATGTTATAAGAACGGCAGGCCGCGTATATGCAGGCAGCGATAACTGATTCCATGCTTCTGCCTCGAACAAGGCTTCTTTGCAGGACAAAATTATAAACTCGCGATGATTCGTCTTTTACTACTGTAGGCAGATTGAGAAATGTTGCTACACGGCGAAGCTCGCCCATTGCCATTCTGAGGTTCCTTTCTATCGAAGTGGAGACGCGCTCCTGCCATTTTTTCAAGCGGAGGAAT
>CAYITH010000009.1:0-15379 GCA_964366295.1 Candidatus Woesearchaeota archaeon
AAAAGTCTTGCGTCATACCAAAGCTTTAATCTTCTAACGAAGTTAAATCTTTGCCCTCACACTTTATGTGTTTGGGTAAAACTAACACCGTTTATACGACATTGCCCCACGCCCGCTTAAAGTAATCCTTTTCCAGAATTAATTAGTATGATTTTATTATTCCGATCTATTTTTAGTTTGGGCAACACTCCAAAAACTACCGAACTTGATGGTTCTACATCAAGAATTGTGCTATTTTCTTTGTATGCTTTTTTTATCTCTTCTTCATCTAATCTTATTATTTTGTGTCCTTCTTTCAAAATTGATTGGATTTTTGATTTGTATGGCGTCCACGGTGTATAGAGTTTATCTGCGTAACTATGCCATTTATCTTTAACTCCTACACCAATCAATTTTGTTTTTAGTTTATGTTTTTTTATTCCATTGTAAAAGCCTACAAAAGCTTCTCCACTTCCTATCGGAAGTATAATAAAATTTGGATTTTCTTGTTTTATTTCTTCTATTAATTTTTTGTATCCTTCGTGAAATCCATTTGTCACATCCCAAATTACTTCTTCATCATTTTCACGAGCAAGTGAGATTACTTCTTCTAGCTTCAAGATTTTCTCTGACAAATTCATTTCTATAATCTTGCTGTATTGTTTCAATTTATCTTTAATCGATTTTTTCAAATCTTTATCAACAATACAGACTATTTTAATTCCTGAATTTTCAGAAAATCTTGCTAAACTATATCCTGCATTTCCAGAAGTAATCAAAACCAACTTATCCACTTGCTCGTCTTTTGCTTTATGAAGAATTATTTCACTTCTTCTATCTTTCCAAGTTCCAAATGGATTTTTACTTTCATCTTTAATTAATAGATTGGCAAATCCAAATTTTTCGCACAATTCTTGATTTTTTATTAATGGAGTGTTGCCTGATTTATCTTTTATTGTCATAATAAAATCATAAGATTATCTTTCTTTATTAATCTTATTAAAAACGCGGGCTTCGGGCAACGCTTCGGATTTTCTACAAAAATCCTTGTGGACGCTGCGCTTTCGGACTTCGTCCTCACCATCGTATAACAGGCATTAACAGGAATTTAACGACTACACTTTGCCCGCCACTTCGTAGCTTCGTTCCGCTCAGTCCAAATTTGCTACGCCTCGCTCAGTCCAGTCACCATTAAACTCTCATAAAAAGGTTTGTCCAGCAAACCTTTTTATATCTGCTATTCATAGTTGTTCAATGGAAAAAAGAGATGTGAAAATTCTAGAGGATATAAAAGCAGTTAAAATACAGGGGGCCACAAATCTCGCAAAATCAGCCCTGCAGGTTTACGAAAGAAACCTTGATGAAAAAACAAAAAAGTTAATTCTTTCTTTGCGTCCAACCGAGCCATTGCTTGCTCATATTGTAAGCAATTTTAATGGCAATAACAAGGAACAAATTTTGGCTCATTTGAAAAAAACGCAGGAAAAAATAAATAAGCTCGTTCTTCCTCTTATAAAGAATAATTCCATAATATTTACACACTGCCACTCCACATCTGTTGTTAACGCCCTGAAGTTTGCTAGAAAAAAAGGAAAAAAATTCACAGCCTATTCTACCGAAACCCGCCCTTTATTTCAAGGCAGAAAAACCGCATCCGAGTTAAAAAAAGCAGGGATAGATGTCTTGGCATTTGTGGATTCCGCAGCCGCAATTGCCCTCAGTGGCAGGCAAGGCCTGAAAAAACCAGATTTAGTCTTTTTAGGCGCAGATGCAATCCTCCGCAACGGGGTTATAAACAAAGTTGGAAGCGGTTTGTTCGCGCATATTGCTTCAGAACAAAACATTCCAGTTTACATTCTGGCAGACTCTTGGAAATACTCTCACAGCACTTTAAAATTAGAAGAAAGAGACTTTCACGAAGTCTGGAAAAACGCGCCAAAACACATCAAGATAAAAAATCTTGCCTTTGAGCTGATAAGCCCAAGTCATATTAAGGCAATTGTCTCCGAATTGGGCATCCTGCCATTTAATAAATTCTTATCAAAACTAAAATGAAGCCGTTACTATGTTTTGATTTAGATAACACCCTCGTCTATTCTGAAAAAGCTCATTTTATGTCATACGCTCACGCTCTAAAAAAAGTTCTCAACACTTCTTATCCTTATAAAAAAATGATCTGCCTATTCGGCCGTCCGCATGAAGAAATAGTTAAGATTCTTACAAAAAACGCTAGCAAGTCCGAAATAAAAAAGATTATGGAACTCCATGATTCAATTCTTGTAAAAAAATATTACTCCATGTCAAAACCAATTCCGGGCATTAATAAAACCCTTTTTTCCTTAAAAAAAGATTACTCTCTTGCTCTGTTGTCAAACTGCTCCCAAAAAAACGCCAAAGCGATACTAAAAGGCGCAAAAATACCAATTAGTTTATTCTCAATTATAATTGGTTATGACAATGTTAAGCACTCAAAACCTGCTCCAGATATGATGCTGTTGGCTGAAAAAAAGTTAAACACCCGATGTCTATTCATGATAGGCGATTCTCCTTACGATTTAATTGCTGCGAAAAAAGCCCATATAGACCGTATTGCAGTCTTGACAGGGCATTATGCTTTATCTGTTTTAAAAAAAGAAAAACCCCATTTCATACTAAACTCTGTAAATAACCTGCCTGGTTTTTTGAAACTGATTGCGAACTAGTTTCCGCACCGATAAAAAACCGCAACATTTATATATTGTTATTACATTAAAATTTAATGTTATACAAAAGAGGAGCGTTTGGTTTAGTAATTGGATTGATAGTTTTAGTGGTATTGATTATTGGTGCAGTATTTTATTTTTCAGGAAGCAAAACCGGTGAATCTTCTATACCCCTGCCTGTTTCTGATACTGGCGAAACCTCGGTTCCTCCAGCAATTCCAGAATCCTCAACAACTTCTCCAACGCCTAGCGTTTCTCAAACGCTTGAAGTTAAAATCAAGGATTCCAAATTTGTTCCAGCAGAAATAACAGTTAAGGTGGGCGATACAATAACATGGATAAATGAAGATACAGCGCCGCATACAGCAACAGCTTCAGACAACACATTTGACACTGACCGCTTGACAAAAGGAGAGTCAGGAAGCCATACATTTACAGATGCAGATGTTGGCACACATCCCTATATATGCTCTATCCATCCATCAATGAAAGGCACCGTTATAGTTACAGCATAAGGTTAAAATGGAACGCACTAGTTTCATAAACTCTCTTCTTTTCTCTTTTTTTATCTCAATGTCAATGCTCATGCTAGATGCATTTTATCATCTCGCTTCAAACACTGCTGTTCATGTAAACTATATACTTGTTAAAATTGTGATTGTTTTCTTGGCGCTCTTTCTCACAACTCTTTGGATAGGCAAGGGCACAAACCCGGGAATATTCAGCATAATTCTCGGTCCTGTTATTTTTTACATTTATTATGTTTATGCTGATGCTACCTTAAACCGCTCAATCTTCAAGCTTGACGAAAGTTTTGGTTATGTTTTTCTGCACATTTTAGTTTTTCTAATAGCTTACGCAGTATTTTACAATTTTATTGAAAAGAAAAAAGGCTCAAAAGAACTGCAATCCGCAGGAACCTCTTTCATTCTCGCGCTCGTTGTTTTTGGCGTAGACACATTTTTCTGGCTTTCAAAAGTCCAGCTCCAGACAGCTAACGAAGAAGTAGTCGCTAAGCTGATGAGTTTTGATTCTTCTCTTTATCTTGTTCTGTCTCTTTTTGTAACAGGTTTTCTGCTTTTTAATTACATAAAAAACAAATTATTAAGAGGTATAATCTATATAATCGCAGTAGAAATATTTATCTTCCTTACTTCTCGCGATGTTTCCAGAACAAGCTTTGGCATTGTTTCAGCGCTTATTCCTCTAATACTTTTAAATTATTATCAATCCCGCATTTCAAAATAAAATGAACTCAAAAACAAAATTTTTTCTTCTTGCCATAATAACCGGGATAACCGGGATTATCTATACTTTTTTTGACTATAAGTTTTTAAAAAATTCCTTGAAGCTCAGTCTTGGCCTTCAGCACAATTCCCATATTATGCTTGGCACACTTGCCTTGATTATTGCAATTGTTGCATTTGCAAAATTCATTCTGTTTCTCAAGAACAGAGAATAAGCAAAGCTTTAATATCTGCTATTCCTTGCATTTTTGAATAAAAGAGTATAATAAGTTGAAAATAAAAATTGCGGTCGTCCAGTTTAAAGCAAGAAATATTCTTCCGGAGGATAATTTGCCATACGCCGAGCGTTTCATAAAAAAAGCATCTAAAGCAAAAGCAGAGCTGGTAGTATTTCCAGAAGTGTTTTTGTCAAGGAATTGCCCTATTGATGCCAGTTCAAGCAAATCAGAAAAAATATGTTTAGCAAAACTCCTGCTTCTTGCAAAAAAATATAAGATTGGAATTATCGCAGGCTCAATAATCGAGTTTTCCAATGGAAAAAAGCACAATACTTCTTATTATATCAACTCTTCAGGAAAAATTGCTGGAAAATACCAAAAAGAGCACTTATGGGTATCTGAAAAGAGCAAAATCAAGAAAGGAAGCCATATTGCGATGTTTTCTATATCTCACATAAAAATTGGTTTGATAATCTGTTGGGATTTAATGTTTCCAGATATCTTCCAAAAATTGAAGAGAAAGGGCGTAGAGACTATCATTTGCCCTTCTAACTGGAATTATCAAGATGCCCGCACAGGGCTAAAGTATGATTCTAATTCAGAGGTTAAGCTTGTTAACTCATTGTGTGTTGAAAGAGCTTTTGAAAACGAGATAATATTGGTATTTTGCAATACTGCCGGAAAATCACTTGCCAAGTCGCAGGATGTTTCTGTCGGCATCTCTCAGATTGCAGAGCCATTTCGAGGAGTTATAAAAAAGCTCCCCCATAATAGAGAAGCAATGTTTGTCTGCGAGATTGATACATCTATTTTAAAAGACGCTGAAAAAGCGTATCATTTAAAGAGAGATATTTTGCATAAGAAATAATATTTAACTAAATAATTTGAATCTTGCTACAAATGATAACCATTAGAAACATTTTTATACCCTTATTTAATAACAACAGGTTATGAAACTCTTAATAAAAAAATTGTGGTTTCCACATAACATTGATATTGTAGCATCTGCATTATTTAAAATACCTCAAATGCAAGAACAATTTGATGAAGGCTGGGAATATGCGGGAGAAATGAGGCCTAGAGGAATAAAGGTTTGTTCCAATTATTGGCCTGCAAAAACAATTTTGGAAAAGTTAGTAATGCCTGATAAAGACGTTTGTCTAGTCCTAACCTCAATGGATTTGCAGGGAGACTATGGCAGAATACACGGCAGAGGCCAGAATAGAAAGGCTATAGCCTCAAGTGATGGCTTTACTAATGGATACGGAGTTTTTCATCCAGAAGATATTGGATTCAATGCAATGGCATTTGGGGAAATTGGCCATGCGATAGGGCTATTACACCATAATACTAATCCTTTAGCTCCTTGCGAGATGTCTCACAACCTTTATCCTAAGCCTAATTGGCAATCTTTAGAGGATATCCGCTTTTGTGATAATTGTGATTCGCAGATAAAGTAAGCATCATATCACTTCTCCATATATAAGCTTAAAAATAGCTTGAAGATTTCAAGCCAATGCGCACTTTATTATTGGCCGGTCTGCTGACTGCAGTCGGTTGTGGAAGTTCTGCAAAGATGTTATCATACGAGCTACCCACAGCAGAAGCAGAATTTCAAGGGCCTTCTGCTGTCAGGCTTTCAAAAAAAGAACTTTTAAAGAAGACTATAGACGCTCTAACATTATCTGGAATTTTTGACCCCCTGTTTATTGATGATTTCCCATCTATCTGGTATGAACTAAGGGTTAAAAGGAATAAAGCCCAAGGTTCATTCACATTTTATAATCAGATAGAATTTTTTATTCAGCCGAGCAAGTATTATCCCGCAATGTTTTTTGAAGACACTAATCAGGATATGCAAAAATCTCTGTTTTTAGCAGGAAGCCACGAATTAAGTCATTATTTTTGGCAAAGGCATTTAAGCGACAAGCAGAGAGATCAGCTTCGCAATAATGTAAGAAAGTATTATACTGCTTCTATTGATATTTATAATTTCGCGGGCAGTAAATTTGCATCCACAGATTTGTGCGCTTCCCAGGGTTTAACCTTGGAAACTTATTACAACTTCCGAAGATGGATAAATGCCGAGCCATTTTATAAAAAATGGTATCCAAAAAACAACTTTGATGAGTTCTATTTCGGTACAGAGGCATTTGCATATCTGCAGGAGGGCCAAGTAGAAGCACTACTGCCATATTTGCCTTTAGTGTCTCGCTCAACAAGAGCATCGCCTCTGCCTAAAAATATTTGGAAACTTTCAAAGATTCCTCAAAATCTTCAAAAGTATTATTGGCGATTTTTCAATGATAAGTTTTTTGATAATAATCCCTGATAAAAAAGGAGAGTTTTATATATCTCTTATTTTTATATGCCTCATGAAACTCGGAATATTATGGAGCGGCGGAAAAGATTCTGCTTATACCTCCTTTCTTGCAAAAAAATATGGCTATGAATTAGCTTGTCTAATCTCAATTATCCCGAAAAATCAGGACAGTTTTATGTTTCACCCTTCTTCAGCCGAACAGATAAAAAAGCAAGCCAAGGTTATGTCTATTCCTTTGGTTCTCAAAAGAACTATCGGCAAAAAAGAGATCGAACTAATAGATTTGAAAGAAGCAATAAAAGAAGCAAAAGAGAAATATAAAATCCAAGGCATACTTACAGGAGCTATGGCTTCAGTATATCAGGCATCAAGAGTGCAAAAGATTTGCAATGCCTTAAAATTGGAATGTTTCAATCCGCTTTGGCAGAAAAACCCGATAGAGCATCTGCACGACTTGCTAAAAGATAATTTCACCGCAGTTATAGTAAAAGTTTCGGCGCAAGGGTTGGATAACAGCTGGATTGGCAGAATATTGGATAAAAATGCCATAGATGAACTTATCGCATCGTCGCATACATATAAAATAAACCCTGCTGGAGAAGGCGGAGAATATGAGTCATTTGTTTTAAACTGCCCATTGTTTAAACATAAAATAGGAGGAGTTAATTAAAATGATGTTAATAATTAATATTTGCAGGGAAAAACTGCACTATCTTGAGTTTGTCAAACCTATAGAAGATATACTAAAAAGTTTAAATATTCCTTTTAGAACTATGCATTACGAAGAGCTTGATAAAAAAGAGATTTCAAGAGCAGATAAAGTTATAATCTGCGGAACAAGTCTTGCAGACAACGATTTTCTTAAACACTTAGATTGTTTCAGTTGGATTAAGGGTTTCAAAAAGCCTATTCTTGGAATTTGCGGAGGTATGCACATCTTAGGGATAGTATTTAACGGTAGGCTAAAGAAAGCAAAAGAAATAGGCATAACTCCTATTGTTTTCAAAAAGTCATTTCTCGGCTTGTCTGGAGAAAAGCTAGTTTATGCCTTGCATAGCTTGTTTGTTTCAAGTTCTCAATTTGACACATATGCGGTTTCAAAAAATTGTTCTCAAGCAATAAAGCATAAAACCCTGCCTTTCTATGGTGTTCTTTTTCACCCAGAAGTCCGCGTTCACTCGCTTATAACTGCCTTCTGTACAGAGGTATAATACTTGCTTCCTTTCATATTAGTTCCATTCTGCTTATAAACTAATATTATGATTCCAATCAAGGCTAAAGACATTCCGCCAAATATATGAATAAAATGTTCATACATATTGCTTGCAGAAGTAAACATAAATGCTTCAAAGTGCGAAAAAAAAGCTATCAGCAGGCCAATAAATATTAGCGCAGTGCCTATTAAAGATACTGGATTCTTTACCATCAAAAAACCCTGTAATCTCTGCTTTAAAATCTTTCTATAGGTTATATTTTGAATTATGCCCTATTGCTCAGGCATATAAAAAAAAGTAAAAAAGTAAAAAATAAATTTTCTTATTAGTCTGCTTTGTAAGCAACTACCAGCAGCACAACTCCCACAACTACATGAAGAACACTAATAGCTGTATTTATTCCGAGCAATCCTGCTAAAATTCCAGAAATTCCCGGAATAAATCCAAGAATGCCCAATACTAAGGCAATCCATCCTGTCCAAAGATTAAATCCTTTTCCACCATTCATTCCAAGCCATATTCCAAGAACTCCGCCGACAAGATGCACTATGTTCTGCAGCGTATTTACTCCAAATAAACTCAATATTGGAGCCTGTATAAATCCCCATACTCCTAAAATTAAAAGCACAACGCCGAAAACAACTGCTACTGTTTTTTGCACACCTATGTTTCACCTCCTTTCAACTAAGACTCTGTCAGTATTTAAATCTTTTTCTCAGCGTCGGCAGCCTCTGCCACCAGCATCTGCAGTGCCTCGCTTATTCCTGCAAAGTTCAAGAGCAGATTTTCCTTTACTTTTTGCATCTCACTTGCTTGTTTTTTAAGCATTTCAAGAGTTTCAGGCAAACTCTTTTTTAAAACAACCTCTGCCCCAACATTTACAAGAAATTCTCTTTCAAGCAGTTTTGTTTTGGCAAAAACTCCTCTTCCTATATGCGTCATCATCTCATTACTCTCTTTATCTTCAATAGTTTTCAAGCCCTGTCTCACATTCTCTATCTCCTGCAGGTTCTGCTCAATAAATTCCACTTGCTGTCTTATTTGTCCTGCCTGTTCCTGTAAAATTCCAATTTTTATCAAGTATTCTTCATTTGCCATTTTAAGCCATCTTAAGCGGTTTTCTTAATAAGAAGCTGAACGCCATAGCAGTAACTAAATAATACCAAAACCAACTTGTTGCAATTGAAGTTTGTGAAAATGTATTTCTGATAAATCCGAATATCAGCAAAAGCGGAATCATTGTGATTAGCATTGGCTTGAACGAATGCCTCATCATCTCCATGCTATAACCCATTACCTCTTTCTGCAGTTCGGCCATTTTGTCCATATTTCCTTTGTGCGCCTTCATGCTCTCCTGCGCTTTCTTCTGCTTATCTTTAAGTTCTTTCATTGCATTTTGGTCAATAACATATTTTGAAACCAGCATGCTGAACAGCGTTACAACAAAACCAATTGCCACAATGCTTATTCGCGGATATGCCGATATTATTTCGCCTAGCATAAACTATTAATAAAAAGTAAGTATTTAAATATAAGGGCATCGCATAAAAGTATAAGAAAAAGAGCTATCTATCTTTTTGCAATAATTATTATTTTTGTATTTTTCCTAATATATTATAGTCTATAAACCATCTACCCTGCCACTCTCTTCAACACAGGATGCATATCCATCGCATGTTGTTGGCTTACATTCTGGTACATTTGATAGATTATCATCACCGCCAAAAGTATTGCTGTTCCAGAAGTTAAAGCGCCAAGAGAGTCAGTTATCGCCGCCAGTATTCCAATCGCTGCTCCGCCCATAACTGTTAAGGGCATTATATACCTGCTTAAAACAGCTTCCAAAACTCTTTCATCTCTTCTAAATCCTGGAATTTGCAATCCAGACCCCAATATATTTTTCGCTTGGCTTTCAGCATCCATTCCAGCAGTTTTTACCCAGAAAATAGCAAATATAACCGAGAAAATAACATAAAATAATATATGGCTTATTGCCTGAAACCAATAAACACTTCTCATGCTTCCTGTCAGTCCAGCTTGAAGCAGGTTCGTTGAAGAAAGCCAAAACGCCAAGCCGCAGCTTTCAGCATCGCATCTCGGAACACCCTGGTAAAATCCGCCGAGAACTGTCGGACTTCCTGTCCAACTTTCAGCAAGCCCTCCAAAAAGTTGAATATTGGCAATTAACGCAGCAGCAAGTATTACTGGAATGTTAGAAGCATAAAGAAACTGTAAAGGCCATTTTATTCCATATCCTCGAAGCCTGTCAAAACTCAACGGCACTTCTATCTTTAAGCTTTGCACCCAAACCACTATCAAAAATATTATTGCTGTAATTAGAATTGTTGCAAAAGCCGCAAGCGCTTCTTTTGGCGCTCCATTTATAAAAGATTGTATAAACACTAAAACTTTTCCACCGCAGGCAACTGTGCTGTCTCCTGTAAAATGCGTAAGGCAATTGGAGCTTATTCCGCCTTGTGGCGTTATAAACTGAAACAATTCAGCAAACAATCTCCATCCAACCCCTGCTACTATAAACAAGCTCACCCCGCTTCCAAATCCCCACTTTGCAACAACCTCATCCATAAACATTATTGCTATTCCGCCTATAATCAGCTGGGTAATCATTATGCCTGTAAATCCCGGCGCGGCCTCTAATCCTCTCATTAGAACATAAACGCTTGCTTCAAAGATAATAAATCCAAATACAAGAATCTTTTGCAGCCCTTGAAAATACTTTTTGCCTTCATGGCTTTTCGTGTCAATATTAAGTATCTTGCTCCCCACCAATAACTGCAATATTATAGAAGCCATGACAATGGGTCCTATTCCCAGACTGATTATGCTTCCAAAATCTGTTCCCAGCAGTATAGCAAGCGACTTAAATCTGTCAAGAGAATTCTGCGCCATTCCATAAAGGGATATATTTGCCAGAACAAAAAAAGAAACAAGAATTATCAAAGTCCATTTTAACTTTACATTAAAGCTTAACTTTTTTTCTATCGGTGCCTTTACTTCAGGCAAATAACTCATAATGTCTTTCAAAGCCATTTTCTATAGACAAAAACCAGCTTTTTAAACCTGATTTTGAGGATTTATTCTGTTCTATCCCGAAACTATTTCATAAGGACAGTATAATTGTCCATGTGAAACTAAGCAAATCCGAAAGATTTATAAACATTCACTAATAATGAATAATTATTCAATTTAAATGAAAATGGTATCAAAAAACAAGAAAAAAATAATGCTGTATCTGTTGAGGAATTTAGAGCTAATTAATATCAATCAATTATCTAAAAGGTTAGATATTAGTGTAGGAAGCGCCTTTAAGATTCTTAAGGAATTGGAAAAAGACAATATACTCCTGCCAATCAAACTTGGCAATTCTGTTTTTTATAAGATAAATCTTGAAAATAATGAAGCCATAAAATTCTGTGAACTGCTTCTTATTGAAGAAAGAAGAGGCCTCAAGGGATATCCTAAAATATATGCCGAAGAAATAAAAGATTTTGAAAATGCAGAGTTAATAATGCTATTTGGTTCTATACTTAAAAATAAAGAATTCAACGATGTCGATGTTTTATTTGTTACGAATAACATAAAGGGGGCATCTAATTTTTGTTTAAACCTTTCAAGAATCAGGGCAAAGCCAATTATTCCTCTTATATTAAAGAAAGAAAATTTAATCCGTGAGATTAAGAATAAAAAAGAAATTCTCTTAAATTTATTAAAAACAGGTGTTGTATTAAAAGGAGAATCTGTTTTTTTGGAGGTAATAAAAAATGTCAAATCTTAAATCAAGTTTGGATTGGTGTCTTGCAAGTGAGAAAAGAATGCGGAGAATTCAAGGAAACAATGCTCTTGCTATAGAGCATATAAATAAAGCAAAACATAATCTAATAGCTGCCGATTACAGCACTAAAGGCAATTTTGATGACTGGGCTGTTTGTCAAACCTATTATGCCATGTACCATTCGCTTTTAGCTATTTTGTTCAAAAAAGGTTTTGAATCAAAGAATCATGCCTGCACAATTAACGCAATAGAGTATTTGATAGATACTAAACAAATTAATTTCAGCAAAGACGATTTGTTGTTTATACGAACTGCCGAACAAATGACTGAAAAAGATGCTAAATCATTGCGAGAGGAGTTTCAATATGGAACAAAAACTCAAGTAAACAAGGTTTTGTTGTCTAACCTTATTCAAAGAGCAAAAGAGATTGTGGAGAAAGTTGAGATTATACTAAATGAAATACCCTAAATAGCAATTAATAAGAGTTACCTTCTGTAGCTCTCAGCCACACCATCGATAATATTCGCAAGACTTCTGATACACTCATTGCAGGGTTTAATGCAATTTTCTCTTCTTCTTGATAAAGCTTCTCCAAAAATAATCTCCCCGCTATTAAGTTTATCTAAATCCATTCTTTCAAATTTTTGTCTTAGAAAAAGATATTTTGGAAATTCTTTTGTTTCAGATATTAAGAGTCTTAAGCTTCTAACTTCTCTTAAATCCACGTTTTTTATAATCTGTTCTGCATCAGCAGTTTCTCCGCTAATCTCGCCTAAACTTTCTTCAAGTGTCGTGTATTTTTCATCATCATCCATTGTTCCTAAAAGTTTAAAATAATAAAATCCATCCTGATACGATGCTTTCAGAAATCTCTTTGCTAAATCTGGAAAATCTTGGTGAGGAAAATTAGTAATATTCGCGCAATGCGTTAGAAGTGTAATCGGTTCTTTATCAAAGATTTTAAAGTCTTTATCATATTTTACTTCAGCTTCAAATGAAAAAACCATCTGTCCACAGGCATATTCTGTCAACTCTTCTCCTATTCTTGGACTATCTCCAACAAAAGAAGCCGCCTGACTCTCTAATCTCTTATTTTGTTCAAATAAACCTATTGCTCTATTTTTATCAGAAACAAAAGCATAATCTCTATCAATCAGTTTTTTTATAAAGTCTGGAATACATCCTCTTTCTTCAATTCTTTTATATACTGCTTGGAATTTTTCTTCTAAACTTCCAGAACATTTATCCCACGATTGCTTCAATGAATCCCAATATTCCATAATTCCTTCTTGTCTGGTCGCTTGAGCAAGAGCTCTTGTTATTTCTATTCCAGCAAAGGGATAAGCATGGCTATGAAGCTCGTGAACATCAATGCTGAATTGGTTGATGCCCACTTCTAATTTGTCGTATCGTTCAATCCATTCAATTATTCTTTCTGAAACTTTCATTTTAAATTGCTCAGAAATCTATTCTGAGGTTTTGCACCTCTTGTCGTTTAACGTTATTCCGCATTTAAAAATCTTTCTTCTACTTTTTTTTAGAGCCTTCTTTAATCTCTCTTTCAGCTTCCTCAACAACAATCTTCCCGCCGGATTTTTCTATTTTTTCCTTCGCAGAGTTTGAAGCGGATTTCGCGTTTATTATAAGCTTCTCTTTTATTTCGCCCTCTCCGAGAATTTTATATTCTTTTAAATCTATAACTATGCCTTCCTTTGTCTTTTTAGCAATTCCTTTTTTTTCAAAACTATTAAGTTGTTTTGCTATTTCCCCAACATTCATAACTTTGACTTTTCTCTCCGCAGTTTTTCTGCTTGTAAATCCCTGCCTTCCAAAATAAGGATAATGGTAGCGTATAACATAAGTTTTTTTCTGCTTCGCCCTTTTTCCAGCTCCAGCCATTCCTTTTCCGCCATGATTTCCTTTTCCCTTGTGCTTCTTCATAGCCCATCCGTGCGTCCTTGTTCCCCGCATTCTCACCGGTTTTCTTTTTTTCTTTAGTCTCATCTTAAAGCATCCTCCCAATTAAGTCATTTATCTTATCGCCATTATCTCCCAAAACTCCTTTTGGAAAATGAAACTTGCTTTTTATTCCGCCTCTCGGAGGATGCAACCTAAAGAAGTCTTTTCCCTTCTTGCCCCGCGCTTTTTTCAGCTTCTCAAGCATTTCCTCGCTTATTTTTCCATAAGCAATGCAGTCTCTTACTCTTAGTATCATTCCCATTATCTCTTTATTTTCTTCAACAACAACACATGCATATTTCCTCTTTACCCTTAATCTATTTAGGGTTGCTTCTACTTCCCCGCTTATATTAATCTGCCCCCTTATTCTTATTATTGCTATTTTCATTTTCTTTTAATATCTGCTAATTTTTTTAGAGCATCAACACACGCCATAATTAGATTGATTGTAGACCTTGTTTGTCCAAAACTATCGCTGTAAATATCTTTTATTCCAGCCAGCCTTAAAACTTTTTTGCACTCATCTCCAATAACAAGCCCTGTTCCTTGCGGAGCAGGAAACAAGATTATTCTAACGCTTCCGCACTTTCCATCAACCTTAAATGGTATGCTGTGTTTTTCCTTGCATGCGCAGTTAAAGCTTCCGCATCCCCTTTCAACACTCATAAGATTGAGTTTTGCTTTTCTTAATGCCTTTGTTCTTGCAGGCAGTGTTTCCTTTGCTCTTCCATATCCCACGCCCATATACCCCTCTTTGTTTCCAACAACAGCAAGGCATGCAAAAGTTGGAACATTGCCTTCTTTAGTTTTCTTCTGGGTTTGCTTCCATGCCCTTCTTTTTCCTCCTCCAAACTTTCCTTTTGCTTGGCCTATAAGAACAATGTCTGAATTTATTTTTATAAGTGTGTCAATAACCTCGGATTCCAATATTTTATACTTGCCTACTACCTCTTTTATATCTGTTATTTTTCTGTCTCTGACAAGTTTTCCAAGTTTTGTTCGAGGATTCCACTGCTCCAGCTTTGCAGCAATTTCTTTCTCTTCGCGAGTTAGCTCTATTTGGGGCTTTAGTTCTTCTTCTATTGCTTTTTCTTTTATGCTTTCCGCTTTGTCTTCAATTTTATCTTCCATTAGATATATTCTCCATTGTTTTTGCAAAAACATCCTTCAAGCCCAATTTCTCCCCCTTAATTTTTATCTCTTCAGGAAAAACGCTCTTGTCTGCAGGAATGCTTACTCCTGCATCTATAACTCCCTTTAAAAAAGCATAGGCTCTTGATTTTGCCGTATTTCTCTGAAGCCCAAGGTCAAATATTGCCGATTTTTTGCTCTTCTTAATCATCATCTTTCCCAGTGCTAATCCGCTAAGATAAGCAGCTGAAAGAGACTTCAAGCTTCCAGATTTTTCTTTTGGCCATCCAAGTTTCAGCAGTTTTTGAGAGTTAAAACCCGCAATCACATGGTCCTTGCTGTCATTTGATTCTACATACTGCCCTATTATTTTTCTGTTTGTTTTTCTAAAAACTACTCTTCCAGTTCCTTGTTTTAATATTCTCAGCCTCAAGCTGTAATCCGTCTTATTCTCCCTTCTTCTTCTTTTCTGCACTATTTTCATTTTTTATTGCCTCCATCATTTGATTTTTACTTTTGAAAATTCCAGCTTTTATCTTCTTTCTTAATAAGATATAAGTGCTATTATCTATAGTTTTCTGTTTTTTCATCAGCGCTACGTATTTTCTTAATTTTCTTACAAGAGCAACATATACTCTCTTTCTTTTATTGAGTTTTTTTCTTATTTTTCCATCATGTCTTTTTCTTGCCCCGGAACCCTTGTTCGCCCTTCCCCTTATTGCTTCAAGAGTTATTGCTCCGCTGCTAGCAAGGTCTCTTATGTCCTGTGAAGTTATAGCTTCTTTTATTTCATCAAGCCTTTCAGTGTTAAA
>CAYITH010000010.1:0-13124 GCA_964366295.1 Candidatus Woesearchaeota archaeon
CTTCAACAAAATTCTTCTCTTCAACTATTTCCGGAATCTCCGCTTCCTCGGCAATAAGATTATTCTTATCTGCAACACTCTCTGTAATGGGCAGTGCTTCCGCGATATTGTTAATATTTCCAGTATCTTCTACAGCCCTCTTTACAACTTCTTCATCACTTGCAACAAACTCTTCTAACCGCTTATTTTCAGATGTTTCAGCAACACCTATATTATCTGCATTTTTCTCAGGAATATTCTCAATGCTCTCTTGCAATACATTTTCTGTTTTATCTTCAATTATCAAGGTTTCTTCTAATTCTTTAACAATAGCCGAGATTTCAGCAGCCGCATCAGCATTCACAGATATGGAGTCTATACCATGACGAACAAGGAATTTTGCCATCTCCTTATTGCTTCCTGCTTGTCCGCAAATGCTTGTCTTGACGCCATATTTCTTGCAAGTTTCAATCACATAAGCAATCTGGTCAAGCACAGCAGGATGCAGCTCATTATAAAGATACTGCACATTCTCATTATTCCTGTCAACAGCAAGCGTGTATTGAGTCAGATCATTAGTTCCAAGGGAAATAAATTTTATTCCTTCTTCACATAACTGCTCTATTATCTGAACAGCGGCAGGAGTTTCAACCATAACTCCCAGAATCAAATTTTCAATGCCTAATTTTTTCAATATAACTTTGACCTGTTTAATCTCATCAACAGAAATTACCTGTGGCAGTATAATTCCCACTTCCTTTCCTTTTTCAGCAACTCTCGCTGCCGCGAGCAACTCTGCCTCTAAAATCTCACTGTTCTTCAAACTTGCCCTAATTCCATGAAAGCCGAGCATTGGATTGCCCTCTGCAATTTCAGGCGCTCCAGAAAGATGCCTGAACTCATCACTTCGTATGTCACTTGTCCTCACCCAGACACTCTCAAAATATTTTGCAATCTTGCTCAATCCGCTGTATATTATATCCTCATAAACTTTTACTTCTTTTCCCTTAAATGAAAATGGATGCCTGCCATGCGAGGCCATTATTCCTTCCATCCTCGCCAAACCAACACTCTTTACTCCTGTCTGGCTTGCCCTTTTCGCAGCATCAGGAATATCTACAATTACTTTAATCTTTATTTTTGTTTCAACAACAGGATTTATATTTGCTTCAAGCGACTCTGCCTCTCCTTCATAAATTCTTCCTGTAAAACCGTTCACGGTTATATGCTCTCCTTCTTTCAAAATTGTGGTAGCATTGCGTGTTCCAACAACACACGGAATTCCCATCTCCCTTGAAACAATCGCCGCATGTGAAGTTGCGCCTCCTTCATCTGTCACGATTGCAGCTGCTTTCTGCATTGTCACAACCATATCCGGATTTGTCATTTCAGTAACTAACACATCGCCCTTCCTGATTTTCTGCAAATCATCCATCTTATGCACCATCTTTACCACACCTGAAGCAATGCCGGGAGAGGCTGCCTGCCCAGAAATAATCTCATTGCCCCTTGACTCTTTTTTTTCCTGCCTTTTGTCAAGTGTTGTTATGGGCCTTGTCTGCACAATAAATATGTTTCCAGAATCAATCGCAAACTCAATATCCTGCGGTTTTTCATAATGAACTTCAAGCTTTAAAGCATACTCTGCCAGTTTTCTTATCTCATAGTCGCTCAAAACAGGAGAGTGGCTTTTGTCTTCGGTTAATCTAATAGTCTCGGTGTATCCGCCAGAATCCCTTACCAATGCTATCTTTTTTTCTGAAATAATTTTCTCAAAAACTTCAAAATTTCGCATCAGAGTAATATGGTCTGGCTTTATTTTTCCTGAAACAATGCCTTCGCCTAATCCAAAAACAGCTTCAATGATTATATTATCTGTCTGTGAAACCGGGTCCTGAGTAAAGATTACTCCCGACTTGTCAGAATTAACCATCTTCTGCACAACTACAGCGATATTCACTTTTTCGTGTTCAAAACCATTTCTGACACGATAATAAATGCTTCGAGAAGAAAAAAGCGAGGCAAAACATTTTTTTATTGCGTCTAAAACTTTATACTTTCCTTTTACATTAAGAAATGTCTCCTGCTGTCCTGCAAAACTTGCTTCTGCAGAATCCTCTGCTGTCGCTGAACTCCTAACAGCTACAAAAACAGGCTCTGCAGCGGTTTTTAATATTCCCAAAGCATCTGCTGCCGCATCGGAAAATATGGATTTATTAACATCGAGCAATTCGTATGCTTCGAGAATCTCGGCTTCCATCTCTTTTGAAAATTTTCCATTCAGCACAATCTGCTGTATCTGTTTAGCGGCTTTGTCGAGCTCTCTTGTATTTTCCACTGCCACTTGTTTTAGAAGGTTATAAATCTCTTTGTCAATAGAATTTAAAGCTAAAAAATTCTTGTAAGCTTCAGCAGTCACAACAAATGCCTGCGGAACAGGCAGTCCAAGCTTGTACATCTCTGCTAAATTTGCGCCTTTTCCGCCAACCAGCAGTGTAGATGTTTTATTCAGCTCTGAAAGCCATCTCACCCAGCCCTCTTTTGACATGCTCAAAAAAGCCAAAGCAGGTTAATAAATCTTGCTAATTGATATTGCAGATATTGTTAAGATATAGTGAAAGATATAAGTCTTTCCCTATCTATAGTCAAGGACAATAATATTCTACCGGATTTATTGTCCTCTTCTATCCTATCAAACTCAAAGAGTTTGAAGCCTCGAAAATCCAAAACGTTCATTGGATTTTCTTAGTATCAAAGGCGCATTTTTGGTAAATTTTCAGCGTCCTTTGATATACTCAAGGCGTAAGTGGGGAATTATCAACGTCCTTGACTATATTTAAGTCTATCTCATAAGAAGTGGACAATATCACTGAATAGAAAGGTTTATTGTTCTCTTTTGTTAATTCTTCTTGTATTGTTCGAATAACAATACAGGAGGTGGGACATTAATACGTTTAACCCCTTTTCAGAATTGATTATACTTTATATACTAAGATTTAAAAACTCCTTGATCTTAATAGTTTCATGCTGTTAAAAAAAAGCCAGTTTCCAATATTAATAGTTAATGTTTTGGCCATTCTTATTTTTAGTTTGCTCTTCATCAAACAAAAAAACTATGAGTTCATAATTTATGTGGGAGTTATAGTTTTTTTCCTTTTGCTTATTTTATTTACAAACTCCAGAGTGAATTATCCAAATAGTATTCTTTGGGGTTTAACTTTATGGGCAGTTTTGCATATGTCTGGCGGAGGTTTGTATCCTGGAGGAACACGACTTTATGAGATAATACTTATCCCGATTTCAACGGCCTATGAAGTTTTCAAATACGACCAATTTGTCCATATTATAGGTTTCGGTGTTGCCACTCTGGCTATGTATGCGGTATTGAAACCAAAGTTAAAGCCAATTCATGGCAAATGGGTTGCATTAGGCATTATAATTGTAATGGCGGGCTTAGGGGTTGGTGCGCTGAATGAGATGCTCGAGTTTCTTGCGACAATTCTTGCTCCAGAAACAGGTGTTGGCGGTTATGTCAACACCTCTCTTGACATTGTTGCTGATTTAATAGGTGCGCTCTTGGCGTTTGCGTATATAAGGCTGAGGAAGGGAGAGATTTAGAAGATGAGAAAGTTATATACTCTAATCTTATTGATTACATTGTTTGGAGTAATTGGAATAATCTACTATTTTGTAAATTCTCCTTTTACTATAGATAATGTAAAAATTCCTGATAATATTGACATTTACACTAAAGTTAGCTTAGAGGATATGACTGGTGTTTATGTTGAAAATTTTATGGATAGATGCAAATATGCTACTTATAATCCTGAATCCAGCTTAAATCATGTTTATGTATGCAAATCTAAAAGTAATCCAAAAAAATCTATTGGTTTGTGGATTGACTCGCAGATTAAGTTTCTCAATCAAGGAAAAATGAAATTTCTAATGGGCGAAAACGAAATAAATAATGTAAAAGTAAGAACAATTACTCTATCTAGTGAAAATTGCGGGAATCCTGGTTTTTGTACAACATACTATTGGAAACAAGGAAGAATCATTTTTTCTTCTAACACATTAAAATTAGTTGAAGGATTTATCGAGAATAAAGAAAATGCTTAAAAATTTGCTAACCCCACAGCAAGCGGAGGGTATTCATCGCAAATTTTTTTGTCTTCGACAACCAGCATTTTCAGTCTTTCAAAATTCGTAGCAAGCTACGGGGTATTAAACCCAAATTTTGAAATAACTAAAACCTCACTCCCGCTCTCCTCAAAACCTCATCTCTCCAATGAAAGCAATTTCTAAAAATAGCATGGTAAACTTTCCAATTATTATTTTTTACAGCTTTTAAAACTATTTCAACTTCCTGCCTGTTCTTTGTCAGCAAGACGCATTTGTCAGCTTTTTTTGTTTCTTTCTCAACGCTTCCCTTGACAGGAATTATCAATGAAATTAAAAACCAGAACAAGTTTTCCTTTCCGTCTTTATTTTCAAATTGGTTTAATACCTTGCGGTCTTGCCGCAGTCAATTTGAAAAGACTAAAATTGCCGGTCGCTGAAAGCGAAAAAATTTGCGATGAATACCCTATGCTCTTGGCATAGGGATAGCAAATTTTTAGGCAATTTTTTTATTGTAAAAGCCAATTCTCTCTATTTTTTTATTATAGCTTATTTCAAAAAATGTGTGTTTTATAATTGGAAAAGGCCTTGTTCTCCTAAAACATATCTTAATATAATCCATGATGTTTTTTCTCTTGTCGCCAATATAAATGTTTACAAAAAAAAATTCAGCTAACGAAACATTTATATACCCTCTCTTTTTCAGCATAATATTCTAGGGTGTTTTTTACAAATATGGATGAAGAATTACAAAAAAATGTTCTGAAGACAGGAACAAGTATACTCGGTATAGTTTGCAAAGATGGAATTGTAATGGCTGCAGACAGAAAAGTGACCGCAGGAAATCTTGTAGTTAACAAGGATTATGAAAAAGTTATGAAGATAAATGATTATCTTGTTATGTCCTGGACAGGCATGGTTTCTGATGCACAATTATTAAAAAAAGTTATCTCTGCAGAGCTTAAGCTGAAGGAATTAAGGACAAAAGAAAGGCCGACTATAAAAGAAGCGGCAAATCTTATTGGAATGCTCACATACAGAAACATAAGGCAGTTTAGCACAATTCCCAGCATAGTTGGAAGCCTCGTAGCAGGATTTAACGAAGACGGAACATTTGAGCTGTATTCTGTCGAACCTGCAGGCAGTGCAAACAAGGTTAAAGATTACGACGCAAATTTTTCAAGTGGCATGCCGTTTATACTCGGAATTTTGGAGAAGGAGCATAAAAAAGACTTGAGCCTTAAAGAAGGCACTGCTCTTGCAGTCTCATGCATAAAGGCCTCAAGCCAGAGAGATTCGGGCTCAGGACATGGCATTGACATATATTTAGTGAATAAAGACGGTATAAGAAAAGAAGTTGAGCAGACTGCAGAAACAATTTACAAATAGGTTTAATTAAATGACATTAAAGAAATTTTCTAATTAAAATGGCAGATATATTGAAAAATATTTTGGAAGAGCTTCCTTCAAAAGTAGTAAGTTCGGTGAACTTTGAGGCAGCAAACATAGTTCTTTATACAGGCGATAAAAGTTTTTTCCTGTCCGGAGAAAGCAAGATTAAAGAAGTTGTCGGAAAGATAAAGAAGAGGATAGAGTTGCGGGCAGAAGACTCATTATTGCTGACACAGGAAGAAACTGAAAAAATAATCAAAGAAATTGTTCCGCAGGAAGCAGAGCTTACAGAGATAATTTTTGATTCGCAAAGAAGCACAGTAATAATAGAGGCGAAGAAGCCCGGGATGGTAATAGGAAAGCAAGGCTCTGTTCTTCAGGAGATTAGGCAGAAAACATTTTGGATTCCAGTAGTTCAGCGTTCTCCTGTCATTGAAAGCAAGATAACTTCTAATATTCGTTCTGTTCTTTATGCTAATAACAACTACCGAAAAAAATTCCTTAACAATATAGGCAAGACCATCTACAAGGAGTGGAGCCCTGAAAAAGTTGATGAGTGGGTGCGTTTGACTTTTTTAGGCTCTGGCAGGCAGGTCGGTCGTTCTTGTTTATTGCTTCAAACGCCAGTTTCGAAAATTCTGCTTGATTGCGGAATAGATGTTGCTGCCTCGGAAAAAGATAAATTCCCTTATTTTGATATTCCTGAATTTGATATAGGCCAAATAGATGCAGTTATTTTAAGCCACGCCCATCTTGACCATAGCTGTCTGCTTCCATATCTTTACAAGATGGGTTTTAAAGGTCCTTGTTATATGACTGCGCCGACAAGAGACATTTCAGCTCTGCTGGCTTTGGATTTTACCGGGGTGGCGTATAAAAAAGCCACGACACCTTTATTCTCTTCAACAGACATAAAAGAAATGGTAAAACACAGCATTTGCGTAGGTTATGGCGAAGTCACAGATATAACTCCTGATGTTCGGCTGACACTTTACAATGCTGGCCACGCTTTGGGTTCCGCAATGGTTCATCTTAATATAGGCAATGGCTTGCATAATTTTCTTTATTCAGCAGACACAAAATATGGCAAAACAAGATTGCTCGACCCGGCATATACAATATTTCCTCGTGTTGAGACACTTATGATAGAGTCTACTTACGGAGCAAAAGAAGACATCCTTCCGCCGAGGCACGAAGCTGAAGCTCAGTTGCTCGAAATAGTGAAAAAAACAATTGAGCGTGAAGGGAAAGTTTTGATTCCAGAGCTTGGACTCGGCAGAGCGCAGGAAACCATGCTAATCATAGAAGATGCTGTTCGTTCAGGCGCAATGCCTGAAGTGCCGGTTTATATAGATGGCATGATATGGGATATTAATGCGATTCACACAGCTTATCCTGACTTTCTAAGCTCTTCTGTCCGCTCTTATATTTTTCAGGATAAAAATCCCTTTCTCTCGCCAATCTTCAAAAGAGTTGGCTCTGCAAGCGAGCGCCAGCAGGTTATAGAAGGCGGGCCTTGCATTGTCCTCGCAACTTCTGGAATGCTGGTAGGCGGAGCATCAGTCGAGTATTTTAAGGCATTTGCAGAAAACAAAAGAAACAGCATTGCCTTTGTTTGTTACCAAGGTGTTGGCTCATTAGGAAGGCAGGTTCAGGAAGGAATTTCAGAAGTAACTAATAATTCGAGCAGTGGAGAAGAAAAAATAAAAGTCAATATGGAAATTCATACTGTAAACGGAATGTCTGCCCACTCAGGCAGAAACCAGCTGCTTGCCTTTGTCAATAATGTTTCTCCAAGGCCAAAACGCCTGATTATCAATCATGGAGAAGTCAGTAAGTCTCTTGACCTTGCCTCATCAATCTATAAGCTTAGCCATATAGAAACTATTGTTCCGAGAAATTTGGAAACTGTAAGGCTGAGATGATGCGGGTTTTGTATGGTAGAAGAGGTATACAATAGTAAACTTTAAATATACATTTATATATCCTAAACATTATGGAAAGTATAATAAGAAACAGGACAACTCAGAGAATTATCGCGCTCTTGATAGAGGATAATGAACTCCATATTAGAGAGATTGCGAGGAGGATACTTGTAACTCCAATATATGTTAAAAAGCAATTGGATATCCTTCTAAAACTCGGCATTGTTAATGAAAAAAAGGTTGGAAACCTGCGGTTATTTACTATAAATAAAGATTCTCCAATTTATGAGGAGATGAAGAATATTATTCTAAAGACATCTTCGGTTGTATCTATATTAAAAAAATTTTTGATTGATGCAGATTTAGCTTTTATCTATGGAAGTTATGCTAAGGCTGAACTTAGCAGAGATAGCGATATTGACTTGTTTGTAATTGGAATGGAAGAAGATAAGCTTCTTAAAATAATAAGTGAGATAGAGCCAATAATAAAGAGGGAAATAAACTATGTAGCCTGGACAAGAAAGGATTTAAAAATGAAAAAGAGTTCCCCGTTTGTTAGGGCGATATTTAAAAATAAAAAAATTATGATAAAAGGAGATGAAAATGAAATTAAGCGAATTGTTAAATAATGGGCTGATAGAAAAAATACCTGTTTCCATAGATAAAGCAAGGCATTCTATCAGCATCACAAAGTCCTTGCGTTTACCGCACCTTAAAAGGTGCGGTTTGTTTGGGACTTTGGGATGCTCAAAATTCAACTCCATCCTAAAGGATGGAGTTTTTTCCAAGAATTTTGACATAAGCAAGAGAGATTTGGACACTGCCGAGCATCTTTTAGACAAGCAGGATTTTGACTGGTGCTTTTCTGTTGCTTATAATGCAATGTTGCAAGTAGGAAGATCTATTATGTGGATTAATGGATACCGCCCCAAAGGGTCATCAAGCCATATATCAATTATAGAGTTTGTTAAAGCATTAAATCTTGACGATATGTCTATGCATACTTTTTTATTGAATAAGATGAGGCAAAAAAGACATCTTCTTGTGTATGAAGAAGCGGGAGTTATAAGCAAAGGCGAAGCAGAAAGCGCATTAAAACAGGCAAGATCATTTATTGACAAAATAAAAAAGGTATTGAAGATATAAAATGAAACACAATCTAAAAGTTACGCTGTTGCTGCTGGGAATGTTTTTTATCACACAACTGATAGGCATTGCAGTAATTAACCAGTATTCTCCTGTTACAAAGATAGTGTTTAATGAAACTGCCAATGAATATATAAATGTCAGTGTTTCTCCGCAGCTGCCATATGGAATGCAGCCTCCTGAAACAACGCCAACCGAGTCTTTAGTTAGCATAATTTCCGCCTTTGTCTTTGCTGTTATTTTGCTGTTATTTTTAATGACGCTAAAAGTCAGATGGTTTTTGAGAATATGGTTTTTTTTAGTTGTGGCAGTAGCAATCGGCATAACATTTTATTCTTTTATTAAAGGATTTCAATATGCCCAGATCATATCTCTTGCATTTGCCTTGCCGCTGGCTTACTTCAAAGTTTTTAAAAGAAGCATGTTAATTCATAATATTTCAGAACTGCTGGTTTATCCAGGAATAGCTGCAATTTTTGTCCCAATTCTTTCAGTGTGGAACATTATTATTCTGCTTTTCCTTATCTCTGCATATGACATCTATGCTGTTTGGCACGCCGGCTTTATGCAAAAAATGGCTAAATTTCAAATACAAGAGCTAAAAGTTTTTTCAGGATTTTTTGTTCCGTATCTGACAAAAGAGCAGAAACTATTGATTGAAAAAGCAAAGGCAATGAAAAACAAAAGCCAGAAAAGTCTTAAAAATATGAAAATCAGCATTGCTCTTCTCGGTGGCGGAGATGTGGTTTTTCCGCTTATCACTGCAGGAGTAATGCTTAGAAGTTTTGGCTTTGTTCCTGCTTTGTTTGTTGCAGTATTTGCGACAATTTCGTTATTTGTTCTTTTTGTATTGGCGAAAAAAGGCAAGTTTTATCCTGCAATGCCTTATCTTACCGCAGGCACTTTGGCAGGAATGGCTCTCGGGTATTTGATTTATATGATTTGAGGACTATGAGTATTGTTTTATTGCCTTATTTATTTTTCTTATCATGCTTTCAGTTATATACCTATAACAAATGATTGCTCTTACAATACTCATACCCATAATAATTTTATCTTTTTCAATTTTTATCAAATCTCTATTAACTTTTTCACTTATGGCATCGAGTTCATCTAAGTATAACTCGCAACTTGTAAGATTACAATTAACAAAGTCATGTCCAATCGGAAATGTATCCGGAACTATATCTAACCAAGGAACATAACCCTCTATAGATTTATCTTCGGGTACATTAAACTCTTTATATTTTTCATCCGCTACTCCAATTATCAACGCAATAGGTTCTTCAAACACATACCTTCCAAGTGTATCGTCAAAATTATAAGTTTTCATACCTCCTTTGGAAAATGTTGAATGTCCAATAGCTATTCCAGTGCTTGCCACAAGCCTATTATAAAATCCATTATCTGGCAATCGCTTTTCTTTTTTTCCTACTGAAAAATTATGCCCATAAACAACCAATCCTCTTCTATTCTGTTCAAGCATGCCCTCAAGATTCTGATATCTTGTTCCATGTATAGCAAAATCTGGACCTGCCTTTAAGTTTCTCACAATTTTCTCCCAGTTTTTCATTAGTCCGGTTTTCATTTTATTTCGGCACAAGAAGCGCAATCTGGTGCGTTCCTGAAAGATATTTTTGCGCAAATTCTATTAAGTCTTTTTGCGTTGTCTCTAATGCTCTTCTTCTATACTCATTTCTATCTATTCCATTCTTCTCTAATGCTAAGAAATCGGAAAAAGCGCTTCCTCTCTCATCTAACTCTTTTGCATACTGCAGTTCAAGCGCTGTCCTTGCCATCTCAACCTCTCTTTGAGCCGGATTGAATACTTTAAAATGTTCTATGCAAGTTTGAATAACTTCATCTGCCTTTTTCGGTTCTACAGAAAATGAGACATATAAATATCCAAAATCCTTATCACTAATAGATTTAGTGTATATTTCATAAGCCATTCCTTTTCTCTGCCTTATTTTTTCAAATAAACTGCTTCTACCACTACCATTCAAAACATAACTCAGCATTGGCATAAATACTTCTTCTTCATTGGAGGAAATCGGAGTGCGAAATATAATCTTGCCATATGTTCTTTGCAAACCCTTTATTGACTCTTTAACTATTTCATTTTCATTTAATTCTTGCAGTTTAATACTAACTGAATCTATTTTTTCTCCATCTGAAAATCTACCTAAGATACTGCATATGCCTTCAAGGCACGCCTTATCAATATCTCCACCTACATAAAAATCTGCATTGGCAGGAGTGTAATTTTCTTCATGAAATTTTAGAACATCACAATGTTTCACTCTAATAATATCCCCCCTATTGCCTATTATCATCTTTTCTGCCTTTGTTCCTCTAAAAAATACTTTATTGAACAATCTCTCATTTATAAATTCCAAGTGGTCTTCATACTGCCCTAATTCATGCAAAACTATATTTTTTTCTTCTTCTAATCCTATTCTGCTCAATAATGGACTAAAGGCTATATCTGCAACTGCTTCAAGTGCAGGCAGAAAATTTCTCTGAATATTTTTTACAGGAAAATTTGTCTGTCTAAACCCCGTATTTGCATTTGGCTTAACGCCGAGATTAGCAAAAGCTCTTTCAATATGTTTTCTTGTTGGATATTTTTCACTTCCTCTAAAAAGGCAGTGTTCAAGAAGATGAGCGCATCCTCTTTTTCCTTCTTCTTCCATCAGTGAGCCGGAGTTTATTGATAACTGCCCGTAAACTATATAGGATTCTATTCTATTATAGAATATTCTCATTCCATTTCCAAGCTCAATCTCTCCTATCTTTTTCATATTACTTTTTAACAAGCAGAAGCATATTTAAACCTTTACCTTATGTTACTCTTATGAAGTTTCTACAAATAGAAAGGTTTAAATACCCTTATTTTATTTAAACACTACTAAACAAAGGTAAAATAATATGGAAGAATTAGTAAAAAAAATAAAGACTTATTTTGGGCTTAACATCTACGAAACAAAGGTCTGGCTTGCGCTGATAAAGAAAGGCATAGCCTCAGCCGGCGAAATAGCAGTAATAAGCGGAGTTCCTCGTAGCAGGACTTATGATGTTCTCGAATCACTTGAAAAGCAGGGTTTTGCAATACAGAAAATAGGAAAGCCAGTTAAATATATAGCAGTAAAACCATCTATAATTATTGAAAAATTAAAAAATGACACAGTCCATACTGCAGAAGAAAAAGTGGCTTATCTTTCAAAACTTAAAGAAACTACCGAATATGTTGAGTTGCAGGAGCTTCATAAGTCTGGATTTGCGCCTACAAAATACTCATCTGTTTCAGGGGCTATAAGGGGCTCTGAAATTTATAATCATCTTCGTGAAATCTTGGAAAACGCTGAAAAAGAAGTATTAATTTGTTCTGCTGCTTCAGATTTGCTGCATAAGAAAAAGGTTTTCAGCTCTGTTTTCGAAACACTTCAAAAGCACGGAGTAAGAACAAAGGTTGCTTTAAACGGCAGTGATGAAGAAATAAAAGAAGTTCAGGAGATTTTTGGAATAAAGACAATCAAAGCTCCGACACAAGGAAGATTTTTCATTATAGACAAAAGCCAAGTTTTGTTTTATGTAAATGAAAAAGCCAATAGCGTTGACGATGCTGGAATATGGCTTAGCTCGCCTTTTTTCGCAGAAGCGATGTCAAAACTCTTTGAAACAGCGCTTGCTGGTTTTAAACAAAATTGAGGAGTAAAATGACAGAAAATTCAAGTCCAAAGATACATCTTACCGCAATTTTGTGCGGAGATTGTCATACTGCTGAAGGCAAGAAGAAAGAGCAGATACAAAAAGTAGTTTTGAAATATTAAACAGCCCAAGGTGATACGGCAGAAGAAGCTCTTAAATCCTGTTTATCCTGCGATTATCATCTTCCTCACGTACTTTATTCTATAATGGGCAAATATCCCAAAATCCCGCAAGTTCAGGCAAGTGCGTAAGGTTTATATATCTTTTAAAAATATTTTTCAAAATGGCCACAGCAAAAGAAATAGAATATATGCAGGAATGTGAAACTCAGTGTATTGAAGCTGTTAAAATAAGGGCGCTGACACTCAAAGATGATGTCTTTTCAGTCGGAATAAAAGAGAGATTTTATGAAGATAAAGTAAGAGGACAGGGGTATTTTGTAAAAAGCCTTGATTTTAGAAGAGGTCAAGAATGTCCGAGAGATTTGGATATGCTTGTTTTTTTTGAGAATGGAGAACTTTCTTACCTGCCGATAAGTGAACATTGGTGCGACAGGAGAGCTAAGCCGTTTTATACTTCTGCATTTAATGAAGCTGAAACGCGGGCGCTGGAGGCAATACGATGAAACATTCTGATTTTGAGCATTATGAAAAGAAAGTTGAGAATTCTATTAAGAAGATGCTGGATATTAGACTGGGAATGTTTGGAGGGCTGATAGCTTGTTACGGAGTTAAAAACCAAGATGTAACTTATATTGGGTTTGGATTTTTAATTGCTACGCCGATGATTCAAAGAATGTTAAAGCTTCGCAAGAAATCCGCATCCCTTTAGGGTGCGGATGAATTGCGACCA
>CAYITH010000011.1:0-12327 GCA_964366295.1 Candidatus Woesearchaeota archaeon
TGAACTTCAAGATAATGGTTTCCACTTCCGAGTGTGCCAACTTGATTTTTTCCGCGCTGTTTTGCTCTGTCTGAAACTTTTGTCGGATCTGCTCCGGGGATACATCCATGCTCTTCTATTTTGTCAAGGTCTTCTGGCCAGCCATACCCTCTGTTTATGCACCATTTAACTCCTTGTTTCACCATCTCGTCAAGCTCTTTATCTGTAAACCTATCAACTGCCTTGCCTCCAACTCCTGCTGGGATGTTCTTATACAGAGTATCCACAAGAAGTTTTATCTTTGGCAAAACAACTTCGGCAGAAAGGTTTGTTTTAATAAGGCGCATTCCGCAGTTTGACACTACAATATTATTGGCAATAAAATTATGTGAGGAATCATTTACAGTCAAATCATAAACTAAACCTTCGTATGGCTCTATTTTGATGCTTTCTATTTCTTCAAGAGCAAATCCATCTGTTCCATAAGCAAATTTATCCGCAAATTCTGCAAAAGATAAAAAATTAAAAGCTATCCTTGAAACAGAGGATACCTCTTCGTATATTGAACGCAATAAAAATCTCTGATTGATATATTTGCTACTCAAGATATTTAATATCTCACTTCGCGTATTTCCTTGATTATACATATCTCTCGCCATTTTTCTAACTTTCTCTCTATTATCCACAATAAATTTTTTGAGTCCAAGATATACTGCTGCAAGACTGGCCATCTTGCTCTTTTTTTTGTTATATTCATAACCCACTTCCTCGAAAAATCTTATGAGATTCTCAGTTTTAGCAGGGATCAGAACCCTTAATTGAACAGTGTCTGATATTTTGCCCTTATAGCTATTGCCTTCCACTTCAACAGGATAACGGCTCTCAACTCCCAATTCAGACAATAAGAGACGCATATCATTTAAAAAATCAACCGCACTTTCCTTTATTTTTCCGGACTTATTCATATTCAATTGCAGATCATAAAAAGTGTACTTATTTCCCTTCATTGTTTTTGGTGTTGAGAGTTCTGCTCCGAAAAATGCAGCTAAAAAAAGTCGTTTCTGCCATTTTTCTCCTTTCATAATCCATCTCGGAATTCTGTAAGTTTTTTCTGTTTTTCTTCCAAATGGCACACCTAGCGAGATAAGCAAAATTGCTAGAGCAGTAGATTTTACCTTTAAACTGAATTCCTCATAAGAAAAATCAAACTTCCCATATCTTGTAGTTATTGAATGTTGTCTTGTTCTGCTATATATGCTTCTTGACTTAAAACCTATACTGTTCAAATCTGCCTGTATTATTCTTAAGTCTTCTTCTTTCCCATAAAAACCAACTGTGCCTTTCTTTCCATTAATAAATGTAATTACCCCATCACCAAATACAAATCCCATCAATTTCAGAATAACGGGAAGTTGTTCTGAATTATATCTTAACTCTATCAAATTTTTTTCTTTTAAAAAATTTATAATCTGTACTCTTGAATTTCCTTTATTTGTTTTTTCCATTAAATCTAAAGATTCTTCTATACACCTTTGATTTAATATAGTTTCTTTGGTGGGCTCTTCATATTTTATGCCTGTAAAGCCATGAGTCACTAACTTATCTTTTTGATTGATTTCTGAAGCTAAAATCATTCCATTGTTTGTCAAAATAGGATGATCTGCTGTCACCTTTATTTCCCTTCCAGATTTTGTCCTTATATGATATATTTGCCCTTTCTCCGCTCTTTTCATAAACGCAGCTATTTTTGCCTCGCCTTTATTTTTTTCAGAATAATTAAAAAAATTAATTTTATTCTCGGGCCATTGATTTTCTAGTTCTTCTATTGTAAGCCATACTCCGTTTCCAAGTTGAACCTTTGAATCTGGCACAAGGCAGTTTATATCATAACCCACCATTCCAGGAGAAATTACCCCTTTATCAACATCAAAAGCTGCAACTCCTCCGACAACCATGCCGTAGCCTTGGTGTGCGTCTGCCATTGCAAAACTGTATCCTTTTATGCCCGGAAGCATTGCTGCATTAGTCAGCTGTTCAAAAACTCCGGCTTCCATTGCATCGAGCAATTTCTTCGTCGCAATAATCCTCGCAGGAACAAGCATGCCCTTCTTGTAGCTTGTGGGAATTTCCCAAACAGCTTCTGACACTTGCTTAATTTCTTTTGGATATTGCGTTTCTACTGATGTTTCAACTTGTGTTTCCATTGAACAAACAAACTTAGCTGATATTTAAAGGTATTTAACACTCCAAAAAAATTGACCGATACAATAGATAAGTTTTTATAACCTGCAATAATATATAGGATATGAGAAAATATTGGAGGGGATTTGTTTTTTTAATTACTTTAGTTATATTTGTTTCTTTTATTGAATTTGCAGAAGCAGGAGAGATAGGAGCTGTTGAAAGAAAGAATTGTGATAATGAATTAATAGCTTGTGCAACTGATAAAGAGTGCGAGGAAAAATGCGAGGGTGGTTTTGATTATGAAGAAATAAAAAATAATCCTGCTAATTCTTATGAAAAGCTTGGGTGTTATGAGCCATTTGTGTGCGGTTCTATCTTAGATACCTACTTATCTTTAATAGCCCGGCAATGCACAAGAAAGAGATTTCAGTGTCCAGAGCCATTAAAGTGCATAAGCCCTAACCCAAGCGATAACGACGTAAGACCCTCTTGCGTGTGTGAGAATGGGCCTCAGTTTAATCTTGGGAAATTTGAAGATTGCTGTAAAGACAAAGAAAGGGCTTTCTTTGGAGGGATTAAAACTTCAGAATATGATAAACTTAAAACAAGTGTTTGCTGTCCAGAAAATTCTCCAGATGTAGAAAGAAAAATTGTTTATACAGACTCCGATGTTTTTGAGATACCTCAAGAAGGAAGATGTTGTAGAGAAGGTGAAAGAATAGTACTAGAATTTAATGGAGTCCGATGGGATAATCTGGGTGATCATAGAAATGTACTTGGATTACAGGTTTGCTGCCCTACTGGTACAGAATGGAGTAGCACTAGCGAAGAAGAATCATTGCTGTCAGGAGAGCCAAAAGGCAGTTGTAAGAAGAAATGCTGTAATAAAGAAAATGGAGATAGTGATTGCTCAAAAATTTGTTTTAAAAATCTGAAAGAGGGGTTCGATGCTATTATTCCTGAAGAGTGTACTAATGAAGGATATTGCCGACCGAATTTTGATAAACGGCAAAGTATTTTTAATTCGTTTGGATTAACATGCGAAAATGTAAAGAGTTTAGACCATGAAGGAAATATAAAAAGCAGCTCTTGCGGTATAATTTGGGATGCTAAAATTGTTTGTAAAAGTGATACTGCCTGCGGATCAAGATGTAATGGAGAAAGAAAGGGGAATGATAACATTATGAGGGATGTAATAATAAGAAGGGGTTGTAATTCGGAGAGAAGCGCTTGTGAAGATAAAGTAGAAGAGTTATGCTCTTCACCAGATGAAGTATGTATAGAACATAGAAGTAGTTTTAGCTCGCCAATTACTACTTCGTGTGAAAAATGCCCTGAAAGTATATCTTTCTCTTCTGATCAAAAATTTGGATTGAGGGAATATAGAGATGGATATAAAATTAACATTGGGGTCGGAGGTACCTTTACCACTGGGGCTACAATGGGATTGCCGGCTATGACAATAGAAGATTTTTTTGAAAGGTTGAGTCATATATGTAACAAGTGTAAAAAAATAGGAAAGAAAATAAAAGTAGTTAGTTTGAACGGACATGGAAAACCAGAAGGTCCTCTTTTTTGGGATGATAGCATAAATTATTTTGAAAGATTAGATAAGAATAAATTAAGTGAAATGTTAAGTAGTGGAAAATATGATTCAATAAAAGATTGTGCAGAAAACTTCATTTTTGCTTCTTGCAGTGTCGGTGCAGGAGAAGTAGCAAAGGATTTTAGTAAATGGCTTAATCCTCCTGGGCAAGGTACAAGCACTAATGTATACGCTGCTACTACCACTAGTTTTAGTGGAGGTGATAACTGCGAGTTGAGATTGGGAAATCCACAGCAGTGGCCAATAACTACTTATCCTCCAAATACAAATAGTGGAACTACTATACCTCACACGGTTTATTATCTTACCCAAAAAGACGCACTATATCCTGGTTTTGGGAAAGAGGTATATCAGATTAAAGTTTTAAATGGCAATCTTAAACAAATTAAGATTAGTCTTGAAAATGAAACTCCTAATTTCTTGTTTGCTGAAGTTGAAGATGAAGCGCTATCGATGTGTGAATATGAAGTGCTGGATGAAAAAGAGGTTTTATTAAATCCATTAAGTCAAAAAGTTTTATTTAATAAATTATCTTTTGAGATTCTACCTGGAAGTTTTCAAAACAATTTTGATGAAGCCACTATTAGTCTAAAAAAAATATCGTTAGATTGCATTGGGTATGAATTACAATATCCTAAGAAGATTAGTCCGCCTTCCCAATCCGAAATATCCAACATAACCTCTTTGTTCAATGAAGGTATAATTGACAAAGCGTTTTATGACGACTTCAAATACCGATTCGACAACCAATTAGAATGCACAAAAAATGAGCATTGTGTTGGATTAAGATGCACAATGGGCAATTTAAATTGCAGTTATAGTTGTCAGGAAGGAGAGTGTGTAATGAGTGGAAGCACTGGACAAGGAATTGTAACACTTGCTAATTTAGTAGATTATATCTCACAATGGATAAACGGAGACGTTACGCTTGCAGTTTTAAAGGATAAAATCACATTATGGATAACAGGAGAGACAGAAGAAGGAAGCGGGGACACAAACCGAGACGAAACAACAAGACCTGCAAATAACTTAGAAACAGGACTTACCGCTTACTACACTTTTGATAACGACACAACGACAAAAGTGTTTGATGTTTCCGGAAAAAATAACGATGGAAGTATAACAAGCAATGCAGGAAGTGTTGTTTATGTAAATGGAAAACTCAGCAAAGCAGTTTCTTTTATAGAAAGTGGGCAAATTAGTATTTCACATAGTGAAGACTTTAATTTTGGAACAGGAGAGTTTACAATGCTCGGTTGGGTGAAGATATCTTCAGCTTCAAATACCTTACCTCGCCACATATTCGGAAAGCGTGACACAACAGGCGGAGGCAATTGGGCAAGATTATTTACAAGAGACAACGGAAAAATAGTTTTTGAGTTCACAAACGGGGACAGTTTGCCAAGCACATTTTCTTATGCTGATGATAACTGGCATTTTATCGCAATGTCGCGTAATACAAACGGAGAAGTTTTATTCGTTATAAATAATAAAACTTTCACACAGACATTTAACCAAGACACAACAAATACTGGAGATTTTACAATAGGCAAATGGAACACAGAAGAGAGTTTTATTGGTGAAGTAGATGAAGTTCGTATTTACAACAAGGCGCTGACACAAATAGAGATATTAGAAAAATATAATGCTGAAAGATAACCTCCCTACACGAATATTTATAAATGCGTTTTTATTCTATAAATAGATAAAAATGAGGATGAAATCAGGATATTTTTTTGTAAGTATGGTTCTTATTATTTTTATTCTTTCTATAAATCTCACTTTTGTTCAAGCTGCTTGCAGTTCAGATTCGCAGACTATACTTAAACTCTCTGCAGCGACCAATGCGCATGGCGCTATTTATAGCGACTCTGTTTACTCAACAAGCATCTGTTATAACACTATTTTTGGAACAGATTACACTGGCGCAAGCCCTCACGATTGCTCTGCAAATAATATGGTTCTTCGCCTTTCAGCAACAACAAACGCACACGCAGAAGGTCCTACAGGAATAACTTCTTCATATACAAATGTCTGCTATGGGAATTTGCAATGCACTGAAAGAACAAACACTTGTGATACCGGAGAAAGTTTAGTTGCAACACTAAGTGCCACAACAAACGCCCATCTTGCTTCTGACGATAGTATATTCACAAACAGAATTTGCTGCAAGGCTGCCTCATTAGGCGGGGCGCAATGGACAGGTCTGAATGATTCTATAATAACAACTGCGCAGAAAAATGATTTAGTCAAATTAGTGCTGACTGGAAGCGGATTGACAGGAAATGTGGAGTTTAAGATATATGAAGATTTATTTATAGACCTAGAGGTTTTGACAAAAACAGAAACAGCACAATCATCTGATAAAGCATTTACATACTGGACAGCAAATGTTGATGCTGGCGAATATTATTTTAAAGCAAAAGTTATTTCAACAGGACAGGAAGTTCAGTCAGGAAATCTTGTTGTTTCTGGAGCAGAGAGTAATTCTCCTCCTACTGCTGGAATTGATGTTCCAAAACATGGTGCGGTTTATGCTATTCTTCCGGCAACAGGAAAAGCGCAAGTATTTTTCAACCACACAAGCACTGACAGAGATGATAATTACAGTATTAAATGGGTATTTGGAGACGGGCAGGAAGAAGAAAAGACAAACTGCATAGCAAACAACTGCAACACAACTTATGAATACACAAATACCAAGTTTAAAACAATAAAACTTATAGTTACTGACAGCAGGGGAGCAACAAGCAGTATCACAAGAAATATAATGATTGTCAATCCTTTTTCAACACTTTATCCTTTTCCGCTTGTTTGGAATCCATTAAACGAGGAGTATAAGCCAACGCAAAATATAGAATTTAATGCTACAAGCAGTTATGCTATCAAATCTGAAAGCGGAAATTTATATTGTGTTGCTGGAAACTGCCCGCAACAAACTTCTGACGCGACACCTTTAATAATTGCCAATGATGCCTCTAATCCGGATAGAGCAGTCAATAATATAAACTTCACATGGACAATTGACGGAAATTTCAAGAAAAGCAAGTTTGGGCTTGATGGGGCAAGTTTCCCAATGCTTCTTCCAACACAAGGCAAACATACTGCAAAACTGCAGGCATTTTTTGAAATGGCTGGACAATCTCTTGCTTCTGATGAAGTGAATATAAATTTCACAACAGGAACAGCCGCAGGGTTTTGCAGTCCAGACAGAAGAATCTGGACTAATCCTGATGGAAGCATTGTCCAGACAGTTGGAAGTGATAATTCCCAATATTGTGAGAACAGTATTCCAAATTGCTGTCCTAATAATTATAAGTGTGTGGCAGGAGTTGGTGCTGGAAAAGGATGTCAGGATAATACTGCAGAATGCGAGGGGATTGTGGAGAAATGCGGGGATTATACTGAGCAAAACAAATGCGAACAGAACAGCTGTGGAGCAGGATTAGTTGGAAGCACTGAATATTCGGGCAATAATTGCGGTGAAATAATAATTGACTCGAATGGGAATTCAATATTCCCAAATTGCGGATGCAAATGGTTTGATGATCCAACAGTAAGCGACGATGAAGAGTGCGTGTTCTATAAAGATTATACTGATGTTTTTAATCCGACTGCGCCGGTATATTACTGCGAACACTCCAACACACAAATAACAGAATGTTCTGGCGGAAAAAGAACTATTACTTGGACAGGAAAAATAAAAGACCAAAATGGGAATGTTGTTACAAATATGACTCTTGTACCAGATGAAATTGAAAGTGAATGTCCGGCAAGCGCGCAAAAAATATATCGCTGTGGATTTGAAACAAAACTTCCTTTCTTTGGAATAGTTGAGGCAATTATTGCTATTGGGGTGCTGGCATTGTTTTACTCTATTAGGAACACAAGAAAGAGAAGATGACAACCCTAAAAAAATATTCGCTGTTTTTGATAACAATTTTATTATTAATTAGCAATGTGAATGCGCTTATTCTTGACAGGAACACAAGTTATGTTGAAACAACATATTCTGTTTCTTCATTTATCAAAGGAAAGATAAATCTCAGCTTAAACGGAGATTCTTCTGAAACAATGGTCAGGACTAATTTCGGCGGAAACATAAGCTTAATTGAACTGCTTAAAAAAAATAATGCGCGATATGCCTGTTTGCCGGATAGTTGTGAAAGAACATATGAAGGGAAAAATCCAAGCGGAAGCCAGACAATAAGCGCAAAGGCCGGAGAGCAGATAGAAATCGGCTTTTCATTGGACAATATTGTAACTGGAATTTCAAATTTAAGCTTTAGTGTTTCATCCGGGGTCAGCTCATGCGCAAACCCACTCGAGATAGACATATTGAACGACAGCTCGATAGAATTCAGCGCCAATACTACAACTGCTGATTTTTCATGCGCGCATGCAAGAGGATGCTTTAATGAAAGTGCTGAACTGCAGGAGATAACGCTGGCGAATAAAAAATACTGCGAGCGCGTGAATTTGGGAAAAAGAAAGGCAATAAAAATGCAGGGTTACATAAATGGCGAAGACAATATAACTTTTTATTTGTTGAACATTGGATTAGCTGAAGTTGGGAAATGCCAGACTAAAGCTGTTGGAGGCTTCACAAACATTGGATGCGCTGTTAATGTTGATACAGAACCAGGAGATTATTATGTATGCGCTTCAGGCATAGGAAACTCAAAAATAAAATACGAAACAACTGGCGAGAACTGCGGATTTTTTGATACTGATGCTTTTCAAGGAGATTATGCGGTAGATTATTTCCTTTTTGCATCTGAAGCCAAATATGCTCCTGTTGGAAGTGTCAGGATTTTGTCTGATTTAATAAGTGATATGAAGACAAGCATAATGGACTATTTGCAGGAATTTTACAGGAAAAACTGCACTGGAAAGTGCTATGTGCCAATATTGCTAAAATCCGGAGCAGAACAAGATATTGGTGTAAGCAATTTAAGAGTGGATTATGCTACGCCGATAGGCCCTGCTGTAACAACTTCGATTGTTCAGCTGGATAAAACCCCTTCAAAGCTATTTTTGAATTCCACCTTAATAGATTTGGAGAAAGCAGGTTTTGAAATTCCTGGCGAAGAAGGAAACAATACCCTTATATTGACAATAGGCGACACGCCAGTCTTAACACAGAAGATTTATGTCTCAAAGGCTATAGTATTCTTGGGAATAACACCTGTTGCAACAGTGGCAGGAAAAAACACAGATTTTATCGTTAAACTGCAAAACTCGTCAAAAATAAAAAAATATCTCTGGAATTTTGGAGATGGAAAAAGCATTGAGACAAATAAAAATACTGCTTCTCACAGGTATAATAGGACAGGAACATTTGAGGTAATTGTTTCTGCAGAGGATAACAGCGGTTTTTCAGCTTCGAAAAGTTTCAGCATGGATATTTTAAATCCAAAAGAGAGTGTTAATACTACTCTTGCTTTATACAAATCAAGATTTAAAACTTCCAGTGAGCAGATAAATTCTCTTCCTGAATGGTATTCTATTAGTGTAAAAGAAAATCTGAAGAGTGATGAGTGGAGCGAGAATCTTAAGGAAATAGAAAAAAACTATGTCTCGGCTGTAAGTGAAAGCGACTACATAAAAGCAATGGAAGCTCTTGACACTCTGACAATTCCCAGCAAAATAAACCTTACAGCATTGAGGAAAACTCCTGCTTTAATTGAAACAGAGGATATTGAGCTGGAACTGCTTAAAGAAGCCGGCGCAGGAGAAGGCGAAGGGCAAGAAGAGGATTATAAAAATGCGTTGGAAAGATGGTTTAACAACTTAAATGCTATTGTGGAATATAAAGAAATAAAGGCGTATTACGAAGATAAAATTGAAACAATAGGCATTGCCGGAACAATAAAAATTGCAAAAGAAAATGAAGGGAGTGTTCTTGTTATTTTTGACAATCCAAGCATTATATTAAATACTGGCAAGGCGAAAAAGATAAGTGAAAGAAGCATATTAGAAGCTGAAAATCTTGATAATTTTGCAGTAGAGTTTTTCATTCCTGAAAACATAGACTTACAAGAGCCGATTTTTTATGCGTCTCCTGAATTGAGCACCCTTGATATTTCTAAGCCTGTTAGCTGCAATAACAACAAGGTTTGCGAAAAAGAGCGTGGAGAAAATAAAGAAAACTGCATAAATGACTGCAAACCAGTCAGCAGAAGCTTAATCTATATAGGGATAGTGGTTCTGCTCGGGGTTGGGGCTTATTTTGGATTAAAGTGGTGGTATCGATGGAAGTATGAAGCATACTTATTCAAAAATCGCGCGGATTTAGCGAACCTTATGTCTTTCACAAGGAACGCATTTGAGCAGGGAAAAGATGAGAGAGAGGTAATTAAATTGCTTAAAGATAACAGCTGGAACAGCGAGCAGATAGATTATGCTATTAAAAAGACAATTGGAAAAAATACTGGGATGTAGAGCAATATATTTAACGAAGTTTCCGAAGCGAAGCGAAAGGGTGCAACCCGTTCCGAGGATTTTTCCGAAGGAAAAACCACAGAGTTTCTGAGAGTGCCGCGCATTACTCTTTTAATTTAAACATAATTGTTGTAGAAATTATGAATATAATAGATACAACATAAAATATTAATTCAAAACCAAATTTTCCTGCAAGAAAACCGCCTGCAAAAATTGCAAATGCTTCTGCAAATCCAACATAGGCATTATATCTTCCAATATCGACTCCTCTTTTTTGTTTTTCAGTTATATCTGCTAAGTATACGGATTCAGAAGTTTCAAAAACAGAGATGATTAATCCGCTAAAGATTTGAAGAAGATATAACTGCCATAAAGAGCCGATTATTGTATAAAGAAAGACAATTATTGCAGAAGCATATCCTCCAATAATCAAGAGAGGTTTTCTTCCTATTGAATCTGAATATTTTCCAGCAACAAGAGAAATCAATGCTCCTGACAAAACAACCAATCCAACGGCTATTCCAAAATTTTCTATGCTACCACCAATATCATTAATGAAAATTAAATAGAATGGTCCAAACAATCCAAATGCAAGAGCCATTAATGAATTGGATAAAGTGAAAATTTTGAAATTTCTCTTGTTGATTTTATTGATAAGATTCATATTGATATAAGGAAAATTTGGTTACTTAAATATCTAACTACTTTTTAGGCACCATCAGAAATTAGACATAATCAGTGTTAAGTCTCCCGACGAGCAAAGTGAGGAGAGTGTAACGGGGGGTCGAGCAACGAAGTTGCGAAGAAGCAGCCAAAAACCTTGTCAGTGGGACACCGCAAAATTTTATAATATCATAAGAAGTTGCCCGCCCGTTTTTTGCTTCTTTTTTTCTAAAAAAAAAGATGGAGAATTTCCATAGTTTTCGCTTCTTTTTTAGAAAAAGAAGAAATTTTTTATTAGTATAATTACTACTTGACAATGGCCCGAAAACTTTATATAGATGTTCACATAAATACATTTGTATTCAAATGAGGTATAAAAATGAGTCAAAGGAATGTTACGCTAAGCCTTGATGATGAAACTTATGAAAAATATAGAGAGTTCTGCAAGAAAAATGCGATAGCATTATCTAAAAGTATAGCGCTTTTCATGGAAGAAAAGATGAAAAGGGAGAATAAATGAGTCAAAAACTTTTATCATTCAACGAAGCTTCGCAATGGGCAAGCAATTACTTAGATAGACCTGTAACTACTTCAAACATAACCTACTTAGTCCAATACGCTAAAATAAAAAAATATCTTGATGAACAAAGAAAAATAAAAGTGAATCTTGAGGAGTTAAAAAGTTATTATGATTCCAATGTAAAAGACAAACAAGAATCTTGGAAAAATAAGCTTGGTAGCGATTTAAACTGGAGTTTATCGTTCTCGCATCTGAGAGAGTCTGATACAACAAAGCACGTTCATAGATTGCACCCTTACAAGGGAAAGTTTATACCTCAACTAGTAGATTATTTTTTAAATTCGCACATTAATACATTCAAGAAGCAAATTTTCTTTAAAGAAGGAGATATAATTCTTGATCCTTTTATGGGAAGCGGAACAACATTAGTCCAATCATCAGAATTGGGGCTACATTCTATTGGGATAGATGTTTCCGACTTTAATTGTTTAATATCAAAAGTTAAGATAGGGAAATATGATCTAATTAGGTTAGATAAAACTGCCAGAGATATATGTTTTAAGACAAGAGAGTTTAGCCAAAAAGCATTTGATGATTCATTTGATAATCAACTAAAAGAAAAGCTAAATGAATTTAATAAAAAACACTTTTCAAATCCAGAATTTAAAAGAAATGTTTGGAAAGGGATTATAAAAGATGAAAAACAATATGGAGAAGAAAAACTAAAACAATTCTTAGATGAAAATAAAGAATTTTTTGAAAAAAATGGCACAAAGGATGTCTCTGAACTATTAAATGAAAAAGCCATGAGTAGCTTCTTGTATAAATGGTTTCCTAAAAGAGTGAGACAAGAACTTCTCTATTATATTAAGTTTTTAGAAAAAGTTGAAGATGAAAAACTGAAAAATGTTTTGATGATTATTTTAAGCAG
>CAYITH010000012.1:0-6612 GCA_964366295.1 Candidatus Woesearchaeota archaeon
CCGAAGGCAAAAAGTTGCCCGAAGGGCAACCCTTTAGGGCGAGGAGGATGTCACAAATATGGCAATTTTAGGTTAAGCATGATTAAAGAGGGTGGAAAGAGTATTGTTTATGCGATAATTGTTATAATAATTCTCTCATTTATGAATATAATATTTATTATTAATTATAAAGGTTTTAATCTGACTGGCAAGGCAGTAGACACTGCCGCAGTCAATATTTCAATAAACCAAAAAGTATCTGCAAATTTTACTGCCTCATCAATAAATTGGGGTTCTGGAAGCGTTGATGTTGGCGAGACTAATGCTACTCTAAACACAAGTGGACCGACTGTGACAAGAGGTGATTGGAGCGCAACAGGGCGGCAGATTTGCAATTGGTAAATAATGGAAACATTAATGTATCTCTTGACTTGAAATCCTCTGTTTCTGCTGCCGCGTTCATAGGCGGAAGCAACCCCAACTTTACTATTATGGTATTTGACCATGAGGCAAACAGCTGTAAGAACGCAAGCGGAACAGGGGTTTCTTCAAATTACGGAAATTATATAGCTGCTAACACAACAGCAGATGGCACAAGATACTGCGAGATATTGCAGTTCATAGACAATAATGATGCGGTTAATTTTACTGTTTTTTTAAGAATACCTGTTGACACCAACACTTCTGTCGGTGTTAGAAACGCAATACTAACAGCGACTGCAAGTGCGGTCTAAGAATTTAAGTGTAACAAAAAATGCAACGCTTTTGGCATAAAGTTTAATAAAATTGGTATCATCTTAGAAAGCTTTATTTATCCTTCTTCTTATCGGATTTTATGAAATACGAACCAAAACCTCTTTTCACAGAGAGAATGCTTAAACTGTTTGGAGGTGATAGTGAAGAATATGAAAGGTATTTGAAAATTTCTGAAATTCCTATGCGAAGAAGCGTAAGGTGCAATACTCTGAAGATAACCCCTGAAGAATTGAAGATTAAACTCGAAAGAAGGGGCTGGAAGATTGAACAATCATTTCCTGAAGCTCCAGAAGTGATGGTTGTTGTGTCAGGATTAAAACCGGGAGAGCTTGGGAACAGCATAGAGCATATGTTGGGATACTATTATGTGCAGGAATTGTCAAGCCTGATGCCTGCGCTTGCTTTAAAGCCTGCGCCTGGAGATATGGTGCTAGACTTGGCTGCTGCTCCAGGAAGCAAAACAACCCAGATGGCGGCTATGATGAAAAATCAGGGAACTCTAATTGCAAATGACAAAGATATAAACCGAATAAGTGTTCTATCTACAAATCTTGAAAGATGCGGAGTAACAAATGCTATTGTAACAAGGCATGACGGAGTTCAGCTGTGCGAGAAGCTTGAAAAGATTGGAATCAGGTTTGACAAGATTCTTCTTGACTTGCCTTGTTCTGGAGAAGGAAATATAAGAAGCTCGCCAAAGACATTGCTGATGTGGAATATCCGCATGATAGAAAAACTTGCCAGACTGCAGAGAAAGCTTGCAGTCACAGCTGTAAAACTGCTTAAAGAAAATGGAAGCATTATTTATTCGACATGCACGCACTCTCCTGAAGAAAATGAGGCAAATGTCAATTTTCTTAGCAGAGAGTTTAATCTTGAAATTGAAAAAATAGTCCTGCCTGTTAAATGCAGGCAGGGTGTTAAAAATTGGGAGAAAGAGGAATTTTCTGCAGGAATAGAGAATTGTTGCAGGATTTATCCTCAGGACAATGATACCGAGGGCTTTTTTCTGGCGAGAATGAGGAGGAGAAAATGAAAATAATAAGTAAAAAAGAAAAAGAGCGGATATTGAATAAGCTTAAAGAAGATTACGGAATTGGCCAAATAAACGGAACGCTCCTTGAAACAGGAAAGGGAAAAATAAGGCTTTTCACCGGAAATCTTGCTCAAGAAGAGGTTAATAGGATAATATTTAATATAAGAACAGAAATGATTGGAATTTATCTTGCAAAGAAAGATGAAAACGAAACAAGAATTAGCTTCGATTCTCTTTCTCTTTTCAGGAACGAGGTTAGTAAAAGCGTAATTGAAATAAGCGATGAAGATGCGAAAATATGGGGCAATGGCGAGGAGATAGGCACTGATGCCCAAAACAAAAATAATGGGTTTGTGATAATAAGAAACAATGGAAACCTTCTTGGATGCGGAAAGATAAAAGATGGACAGATAAAAAACTTTGTGCCGAAAGAAAGAAGGACTAATTGTTGAGTTTTATTGTGGCGTTTGGCGGGTATTCTTGTCTTGGTGGCAAGATGCATCTTAACAAGCCATCAACTTGTTTTTCGAGATTTAAATTCTTTTTTTTATCTTTTTTAGATTCTCTTATATCTGCTGGTGTTATTATAAAATCTCTCTCATCTTTATATAATATAAATCCTGGATTTGACAAAACAAAAGAGTAAACATCTAATGAATCAAATGAAGCTTTGCCTCTTAGAACTTTTGATGGATAGTCCACTATAAACTGAATAAAACCATTGAGCTTTCTGTCTCCTGACAGAAAAGCGGCTGGTTTGCCTTTTTCTGCCAAACACAGTGCAAGAGCCGCCAGTTTAAAATCTGAATACGGGTGCTTTTTTTCAGCTTCATAAATTAAATTAAAGTTCGGCAGGGTTTTAAACTCTTCAAGAAGAGTAAAATAATCTTTAAGTAGAGTTATGCTCTTGAATATGTGCGACTTTAGAAGTTGTGATATCTGCTCATGCCATTGCTTGCCTGAATTTATATCTTTATATTCTTGGTAAACATCTTCAATTGTTAGAAAATTTGGGCTACTTCTTAAAACCGCCTCTAATTGCCGATAATAATCTGTTTCTTTTTTAGATACTCTGCCAGAGGTGTCCAATATAGAATTATCAAATATCACTTGTGGATATCTTTCAACTATTTCAATTAAGTTATACGATTTCATTTGGCAGGTAAATTTTGACTTATTCGGTATATTTAAGTATATAGATGGGACAATATAGATTCACAAGTTCCAAAAACAAAGCAATTTAAACCCTGTTTTTTTAGAGCAATATATGGAAACTGAAGAAATCGAAAAACTGAAAAAGGCAGGAAAAATAGCCTCAGATGCCAGAGATTTTGCGCGCAAAATAATAAAAAGAGATATGCCTTTGCTTGAAATTGCAGAGAAAATAGAAGCAGAAATAGAGAGACTCGGTGGAAAGCCGGCTTTTCCAGTCAATCTTTCCATAAATAGCATAGCCGCTCATTATACTCCGGGTTTTGACGACAAAACAACCGCAAGTGGAATTTTAAAGGTGGACATCGGAGTGCATATCGATGGAGAGATAGCAGATACCGCATTAACTATCGATTTAGAGAACAGCAGCGAGAATAAAGAACTTATAGAATCTGCTGAAACTGCCCTAAAAGAAGCAATTGAGACAGCAAAAAAAGACGTTTTGTTAAGCGAAGTCGGCAGAACAATTCAAAAGAGCATTGAAAAAAGTAATTTGAAGCCGATTGCTAACTTGTCAGGGCACGCTATAGAAAAATGGAAGGTGCATGCAGGAGCAACTGTGCCAAATATTGATAATAAAACAACTGTTAAATTTAAACATGGCGTTTATGCGATTGAGCCATTTGTTACAAATGGAGATGGTGCAGTCTATGAAGGCAGACCATCTGGAATCTACCAGTATGCTGAAAAAAGGCCTGTTCGGGATATATTTGCGCGGCGTGTTGTGGAGTTTATCACAACAGAGTATAAAACACTGCCTTTCTGCCAACGCTGGATAGTAAAAAAATTTGGCGTCCGCAGTTTGTTGGCGCTGCATTTTTTGGAGCAGCAAGGAATACTTCGCCAATATCCCCAGCTTATTGAAAGAGGAAACGGCAATGTTGCGCAAGCAGAGCATACAATATTAATCACTGACAGCAAGACAGAGGTTGTGACAGAGTAATCATCCCAAATAAGCCACTGGCGAAGCCATTGCAGCTTTTGCCGAACTCAAATACTCTGTTTCTATGCGCTTGTATTTGTCAAGCAGTTCTTTGCTCACGCTTGGGCGGATTTTTTTCAATGCCTCTTCAAAATGTTTCATTGAAACTTCTTTTGCCTCCATGCTTTCGCGGAGAGCAATCATCGCAGCCTCTCTTCCCAAAGATTCCAAATCTGCTCCAACAAAACCTTCTGTTCTTTCTGCAAGCTCTTTCAAAGAAACATCTTTTGTAAGCGGAATATTCTTTGTATGAATTGCAAGAATGCTCTCACGGGCTTCTTTTGTCGGTGCGTCTACAAGCAGGATTCTGTCAAATCTTCCGGGGCGCATTATTGCAGGGTCAAGCATGTCGGGGCGGTTTGTCGCGCCGAGAACAACAACTCCCGTCAACTCTTCTAAACCATCCATCTCTGCCAGCATCTGGTTTAACACTTGTTCAGTAACTCGGCTTCCGCCGTGATCCATTCCCCGCCTTGAAGCAAGCGAGTCTATTTCATCGAAAAATATTATGCAAGGTGAAACTTGGCGGGCGCGCTCAAAAACCTTGCGGATTCCCTTTTCGCTTTCTCCCACCCACATACTTAATAATGATGGGCCCTTTATCAAAATAAAGTTTGCCTCTGATTCTTTGGCTACCGCCTTGGCGAGCAGGGTTTTTCCTGTTCCGGGCGGACCGTAGAGAAGTATTCCTCTTGGCGGGCGAATTCCCATTTTTGTAAAAACTGCAGGATTTTTTATCGGCCACTCTACAGCTTCTTTTAATGACTGCTTGGCAAATTCTAATCCTCCTACCTCATTCCAAGAAACATTCGGCGTTTCCACTAAAACCTCGCGCATAGCAGATGGGCGAACAACTCTTAGAGCTTCTTGAAAATCAATTTTTGTAACCCTTAAGCTTTCCAGCACATCTCGCGGTATTTGCTCATCTTCTTTCAGATTAAGCTTTGGCAGAACACGGCGCAAGACGCTCATTGCCGCTTCTTTTGCAAGAGATTCTAAATCTGCTCCGACAAAACCATGGGTTATTGAAGCCAGATGATCAAGATCTACATCCTTTGTAAGAGGCATATTTCTTGTGTGAATTTTCAAAATGCTTAATCTTCCCGACTTGTCTGGAACAGAAATGCTAACCTCTCTGTCAAACCTGCCAGGCCTTCTCAACGCAGGATCAATGGCATTTGGGCGGTTTGTCGCGCCTATAACTATCACTTTTCCGCGGGCTTTCAAGCCATCCATCATTGTCAGAAGCTGTGAAACTATTCGCCTTTCAACTTCTCCATAAGAATCTTCTCTTTTTGGAGCAATTGCGTCAATCTCGTCGATAAAAATTATGGAAGGTGCGGTTTTTTCAGCTTCCTCGAACTTGTCGCGGATATTCTTTTCAGATTCGCCGTAAAACTTGCTTATGAGTTCAGGACCATTGATTAAAATAAAATTTGCCTCTGACTCATTGGCAACTGCTTTAGCAAGAAGTGTTTTTCCAGTTCCAGGCGGACCGTGAAGCAGAACTCCTTTCGGAGGCTCTATCCCAAGTCGCTCAAAAATCTCCGGATGCTTCAATGGAAGCTCCACCATTTCCCGGACTTTTTTCACTTCTTCGGTCAAACCGCCTATATCTTCATAAGTAACTGAAGCGATTTTCTCTTCTGAAATTTCAACTGCCTTGCTGTTTAAGATAAGTTCTGTGTTTTCTGTAATTATGCACGGCTGATTTGGCGCAGTGTTTACAATAACAAAACGCAGGTGCTGCATTGCGCCCATTCCAAAATTTGAGAAGGCAGGGCCGAATATGTCCTGAAAATTTCCAAAGATATCCTGCATATCATCTGAGAATATGTCTCTTCTTCGCTGAACTCCTCCCAAAACCACAATGTCTCCTTTTATGACTGCGCGGCCAAGAAGGCTTTGCTTTATCATTTCTGGTTCGCCCTGCACCATTATGCCTTTTTGCGCAGGCGCAATAGTTATCTTTTTTGCCTCTTTAAGCTCTGCCTTTTTTACAGAAACAGTCTCGCTGATTCCTGCCTTGGCATTTTTTCTTATTATTCCGTCTATTCTTATTATCGGCTCGCCTATATCTGCTGGATATGCTCTGTCAACTATTGCTGTGGTTTCTCTTTTTCCAGAGATTATTATAACATCGCCTCTTCGCAAGCCAAGCTTGCGCATTGCATCCAAGTCAATTCGCGCAATTCCTTTATACGCATCATCTTGCAATGCTTCAACAACCTTGAGTTTTATTTCGTTTGTCATCTTTCAAATAAAAGTGAAAGTTTATTCATATCTTCAAAGCATAATCTCACCATATTATTCATCTGCTTCTCTTGCTCATGCATAAAAGAGATAATTTCTTTAGGAATAGAAACAGCATAACTATTTCCGACAAGGCGGAGTTTAACATGAAATTGCTTATTTTTCAGCTCCTGAAAATGTTCATACTCTTTTAAGTCGCCTGGATGAAGAATCTTCTCACCGCATTTCCCGCATTGCATTCCTCGAAGGACAAAACCATTTTTTTGCGTTTGAAAAAGAGACATTTTTGTCTCGCAATGGTTGCATAAAATTTGGTGTTGGAATATATCTGCCATGTTATTATATTAGGTATACATTTCAAGTATACACCTAGTATTTAAATGTTTCGGTGAAC
>CAYITH010000012.1:6712-11946 GCA_964366295.1 Candidatus Woesearchaeota archaeon
AGATAATTTTCTTTTTAATAATCACAAACCTATCAGCTCATCAACTGACGGAGAGTATTTTTGTTTTTGCGTTTCAATAGCTTCCTGATGCTGTTTTTTCTGCAATTCTGCGGAATCAATAGAACGCTGAAGCATGCTGAATTCGCGGATTTTGCCAAGCTGTTCGTAAAGAACAAGAAGTGTTTTTTTCGCTTCGATAAGCTCTTCTGGCGACAAGTCCAAAGTTAAAATTTTCTCATACACTTGAGAAGCATTTCCTCGCTTATTTCTTGATAAATATTCCTTAGCAAGAGAAAAGTAAAGTGTCTTTCTGATATTTTTTATTTCTTCTTTCTCCTTGTTATTTCCGCATTCCAAAGCCTTAACAAAAGAATTGTCTGACTCTGAAAACAGATTTGCCTTCATAAAAAGCTCGCCTGACTTGACATAAGAATCAATCTTTTCCTTGAAAGTCACCTGCAAATCCCCTGCAAGGCGCATGAGCTTTCCTGCTTCTGGAAACATTAGCTTTGAAGAATAAAGGCCAGCTAAAGTAAGGAGCGCAAATCGCCTTACATCTTGCTCAAGAGGCTCCTGCAAAAATCTTGTAAGGTGGTCTATTTTCACATAATCTCCTGCATTCGCAATCTTCTCTTCGATATCCTGTTTTGTCAACCGCCCCTTTTTTTGAACTCTTAACACCATAGCTTTAAGCGATAAAAAGGGTTTATAAGAATTGTTATAGAAGAATATGGTATAATCTAACTGGATATAGCAAAGGACGTTGATAATTCCTCATTTACGCCTTGACTATATATTGATAAAGAATCCAAAATGGAAAAGGTTTTAAAATAAGACTCCTAATAAAAAACAAGGAAAACTCGAATAAAAATGGAACTTCATTTAAATAAACCGCTAGTATTTATTGATTTAGAAACTACAGGAGTAGAAACTCTTAAAGACAGAATTGTAGAGTTATCCGCATTAAAAATTAATCCGGATAATACTGAAGAAAGCATAACTGCCAGAATCAATCCGCAGATGCCCATACCTCCAGAAGCGATAGCGGTTCATGGAATAAAAGAGGAGGATGTAAAAGACAAACCCTCTTTTAAAGAATATGCCCAAACAATTAAAAATTTTCTGGAGGATTGTGATTTAGCAGGATTTAATATAAAGAAATTTGATTTGGAAATTCTTGAAGCTGAATTCAAAAGAGCAAATGTAGAATTTTCAAAAGAAGATAAGTTTATTTTAGATGTTCAGACAATCTATCACAAATTTGATCCTAGAAACTTATCCGCCGCATATAAGAAATATTGCAATAAAGAAATTGAAAAAGCCCATAATTCTGAGCATGATGTAAGGGCAACTTGGGATATATTCAGGGCTCAATTAGAAATGCATAAAGAATTGCCCAATAATATCCGCGAACTGCATAATTTTTGCAACGAAAGAAAGTCTGCAAGTTGGATTGACAGCAAGGGCAAATTTATTTGGATAGGCAATGATGTTGTGCTGAATTTCAGCAGTCATAAAGGAAAACTCTTGTCTTATATGGTTAAAAATGAAACAAGCTTTCTTAATTGGATGTTGGCTGGCGATTTCCTGCCAGATGCAAAGAAGATAGTATCTGATGCGTTGAATGGCAATCTTCCTAAGAAGTGAAAATATTATTTTTGAGAAATTATCATTTCTTATAAAATTCTGGAAAATACTTCTTAAATAGCAAGTCAATTAGTTCTAAGATGTCTCTTGTATTTACAGAACATTCTTCTATTGATATGTTTTTGCCATAATAGTTTATGCTATTTCTTATGATTCTGAAGCGGTCAAATTTTCTTGCAATTGCTTCTTCGCCAATGTCTTTCAATATGTCAAAATTCTTAAAGATAACTTCATCTTTTAGGATGGAGTTAGAATTTTGAACATCTCAAAGTCCCAAAACAAACCGCACCTTTTAAGGTGCGATAAAACGCAGGGACTTTTTGATATGTGTAAATGCCTCATGCGAATAAACTTTGTATCCCTTGAGCAAAGCAATTGCTTCAAGCAAACTGCGCAAAACATCATAGTAATTGCTCATTATTTTTCTAGTAGAATAATGGTCAATTTCCTGTTGCTTTAAGTAGATGAGATCTGTTTTTGCAGTTTCAACCAATGATTTTATCAAAGCAGTATCCTTCGAAGCATTTCGAATTATGCCTCTTCTCTTCAAGTCATCAATTGTCATGTTAATACCTCAAAATACCCATCAAGCAAAACCCCAGCCGTGACGATTCTTTTTTCCTCTATGACTAAATTCTCGAAGAGATAACTGTATATCCACTTCTTTATTTGAAGATAACCCAAGTAGCTGGCACATTTTATTTGCTCCTTTACATTTTTCAAGTATTACACTATTTAACCCTTCCTCCAATACCGCCGAAAACCTTAAATATGGTAAAAATACCATAATATTATGGTAAAAAACAAGAATAACCCTCATGTAAATAATAAGCATAAAGAAGCAAAATTAAGCCCAAAAGAAAGGATGATAACATATCTAATAGAAAATAAAGCCTCACAATCCATCAGGGCTATTTCTGGAGCAAGTCTTGTTGATTATAAAAATGCTTATAACCTATTAAATGAGCTTCAACCAGAGATTATATCTAAGGAAAAAATAGGAAATACAACGCTAGTAAAATTAAATCTCGTTCCAAATCCGCAAATTTATTCAGCGGAAAATAAGAGAACAGAGAAATTTTTATTCGCATATCCTGCGCTAAGAGCAGTAAAGAGATATATTGAAGAGTTAAATTATCCATTTTTCATTGTATTATTATTCGGGTCTTATGTTAAAAATGATAATACCAAAAGTTCAGATATTGATATCTGCATAATCTCTGATAATAAGGATAAAACGAAAGAGTTGCTGGAGAGGCTAAGCTTATTGTCATTAAACTTGGAAATTCACGATTTTACAACTAAAGAATTCATCTCAATGATAGAAAAAAATAAAAATAATCTCGGCCACGAAATAGTTAAAAGCAATGTTATTCTCTATGGAATAGAGAATTATTACCATCTTATAGAAAAATGGATGAAAAAAGAATAAAACAGGCAGAAGACAACTTTAAGGGATATTTGCAAGAAGGCAAGATAAAAAAAGACCTCGCAAATGAATCCGTTGATTTATGGAACTTATCTGAAAAATTCTCTAGAAAGTTTAAAAGTAGCTAATCAATTATTTCAGAATAAGACCTCTTCTTTATGGGTTGTTGTAAGCAGTTATTATGCAATGTTCTATATGGCTTGCGCATACCTTTATCAATTAGGATACAAGCCCAGTGATGAGATAGTTCATCAGGTAGTAAACGAAGCCTTAATTGTGCAAGGCAGGCACAAAATAAAAAACTATCTTCTGGAAGCATATGAGCTAGGAAAAGAGGAAGCTTTGTCTATTAGCGACAATTATCTGAAGAATTATGAGTTCGAGAAGATTAAAAGAGCCACTTTTCAATATGAGACTACTGAATCTATAAAAGAATCCAAAGCCCAGACTTCTTTAAGCAGGGCAAAAGAATTTTTAACTTTAATGGAAGAGATAATAGGAAAATGATTCTCAAACCATTTCTTAAAAATATAGGCGAAAGGTTCATATCTTGGGATAAAAAGCATCATAAGACTTTTGGCAAAATATCTCTTACCTTATTGTTTATCGCGATGATAGTTTTGTTGATTGATGGAATACTGCTGTTGTTGCTGGAATTTACAGCAACCTGCTAATTTATTAATAGAGAGAGCATTATAAATCCAATGAAAATGCCCCTAACAAAAAACGAAATTAACGGCATATTTATTCTAATATTGTTCATCTCAGGAATAATTCTGGCTGTCTTGGGCCATACACTAATAATAAACAATACTTTAGTATATATGGGCATTGGACTGCTCAGTTCAGGCATGGCAATCTCACTTATGGAATTGTTGAAACGGCAATGGACATCATGAGGATATTATGGATAATTGAAGAATATCTGTCTACACCTATTAAATTTTGTAGACAAATGTAGACAAATATTGTAGAAAAGTTTAAATATGTAGACAAAGGTAGAATTACATGTATATTGAAAAAAGAAAGGTAAAAGGAAAAGAGAAATTCTATTTAGCTCACTCTTTTAGAGAGGGCGGAAAAGTGCATAAAGTAAGAAAGTTCTTGGGTGCAAATTTATCTCTTCGAGAGCTGGAAAAAAGAAGCGAGCAATTGAAGAAGCTCATTTTTGAGGAAATTAATATATATAAAATAGTGAAAAATCCGTTGCATGATAAATTATCCAAAGAAGAGCTAGAATTCGTTAAAAATCTTGAGATTAGGGCATTTCCAAAGATATCCAATTTGTCAGAAAAGCAATGGATATCATTTTCAGAAATATTTACTTTTAACACAAATGCCATCGAAGGCAGCGAATTGAACAGCAAAGAAGTTAAGGAAATAATAAAAGAAGATAAATGGCCGGATAAATTAAAATCAGATATAGCTGAAGCTTATGGAGTCAACAAGGCATTATTCTTTATAAGGCAGACAGAGGAGTTATTGTCTTTGGATTTAATTCGAAGATTGCATAAAATTATTTTTAAGAACTCAAAATCCTTTGCTGGAGAATTTAGAAAACCTGGAGAAGAAGTAGCTGTAAGAACCAGCTCTGGAGAGATTATGCATGAAGGAGCACCCCAATCAAGAGTAATCTCTCTGCTTAAAGAATTAATTGATTGGTATTATAAACATAAAGAAAAATATCCCGCATTAGTTTTGGCTTCTGTTGTGCACAATCAATTTGAGAACATACATCCATTTAGAGATGGCAATGGGAGAGTTGGAAGGCTTCTTTTGAATTATGTATTATTAAGGAGTAATCTTCCTCCAATAAATATAAGCCTAAGAAACAGAAAAGAGTATTATGAATCATTAAGAAAATATGATAAAGAGCATAATATCAGGCCAATGATAGAATTAATATTAAAAGGGTATAAAGATTTGAAAAAGATAATTAAATAAGAATTATTCTAAAATGCCACTCAAAAACCTCAACTTCCTGCCATTCCTCGGCGCAGCAGTCAGCATAGCCGGGATGTTGCACTATGTTTTGTATGAAAGCTGGATTGGAGTCATAAATCTTGGCTTAGGCCTGATTATCGCCCTCTCTTCAAAAACTCGCAAGTCAAAGAAAGAAAAGCCAACCCTCGCCTTAAAGATAATGGATGCTATACTG
>CAYITH010000013.1:0-8612 GCA_964366295.1 Candidatus Woesearchaeota archaeon
ATTTTGTTATTAATGAACCTTGTATAGGAGATCCAAAAAGTGCTATACTTGGAAACTTGCATCAAGAATTGACTAAAAATAATAAGGTTTATAATGAAGTGATTAAGTTTTTGGAGATTTGAATAAAATGAATCAGAAAAATAGAAAAAGTTTAAGATTTATAAAAGTAGTATATATTTTAGGAATAATTTTATTTCTTTATATTATTAGTGTTTTTTCGATTAAAATAAACGAAATGATAATGAATAATAAGACTATTTTAACTATGTCTCTAGAGTTTCAAAAAGACTTTCTTATAATTAGTAGCATTTTATCAGGAATTATCCTATTTTTAATATTTAAGAGTGATAAGAAAAAATTTTGGCAATATTTAAAGGGTTTTATGAGCTGGGCGGTTTATTTATCAATTTCCGGAATTTTTTTATATTTTATTCTTCTCTTGCCTATTCTTAAAAAGTTTGCAAATATTGTCGTCATTGTAACTTTTTTTGCATTGTATATTTTACATAGGTTGTTAGACGAGAAAACTTCGCCATCTTAGATTTCTTTTTTTATTCTTTCAAACCGAAAGCTTTAATATTCAAGGAGATTCACGCTTTTAATAAAGGAGAATATAGCAAGGATGACAAGGGCTAATCTTTTAAAAAGAGAAAAAATGCTTAAGGAGTTAGAAGAAGAAAGGCCAATTCAAGATTGGGTTGTAAAGCTTCAAAAAAAAGCAAGAAAAGAACGATTAAATGAACTTGGAAAAATAGGGCTAATTTAATATCTGTCAAATGTTTGAGAGAAAGCTTTAAATACTATCAATTGATTATATAATCAATGGATAATACATTATCAGTTTCAGAAAGAAAAATGGTGTTTAATCTAGAGAATATAGAGACTCGAAGCCCTCGTTTAAATACTATTCTGATGCTGGAGGATTTTATAAAGAAAAAAAGCGGAGAACTTAAAAAAACTGCACTTTTTTTGCAGTTGCCGAAAAGAATTATGTGGGGCACTTTTAATGTAATCTTAAAATATTTGTGGGACAACAATAAAATTGGGATTGATAAAGATGGATATATTGTATATATTTGGAATCCTGAGACTGCTGTGAAATTTATAAACCGAAAAAGATACTAAAAGTGATGTTAAGAAAACCTGCTAGCTCTGTAATCTTTATTGAGGATAGTATGGAAAATGAATTTTTATTGTTAACTGAGAATAATTGGCTGAAGAAATCAATATTAAAGACTATGTCCGATTTGAAAGAAAATATCTTTTGTGGAAAAAATATTGCGAAAAGACTAATTCCTATTTATTATGCTAAAAAGTATGGCATAAACAATGCGTGGTGGTATCCTTTGCCAAATGGCTGGAGATTAATATATTCCATATTGACTCCATCTAAAACCGAGATTATAGCAGGCATATTAGAATTTATGAATCATAAAAATTATGAGAGGAGATTTTCCTATTAATCCCCCACCATGCCGAGCATCTCGCGGACTTCTTTGCTCGGAGTCCATGGAGGTTCAAATACAAGTTCAATCTTGGGTGTGAGCTTCATCTTTTTTAATTTATCGGTTATTTCATCTACAAGTGTCTGGCCGTAGGGGCATAACGGAGTTGTGAAAGTCATCTTTATTGCTATGGAGTTGCCCTTTTGTTTTATGCCGTAGATTAGGCCAAGCGTGTAAATATCTATTCCAAGCTCAGGGTCTTTGATTTTTTTCAGAGCGGAGATTATTTTAGAGTTCATTTTTGTATGCGAGATTTTCAAACCCTCTTTTTTCAATTTCTTCTGCAAGCTCTTTTCCGCCTGTTTTGATAATTTTTCCGTTGCTCATTACGCTAACTATGTCTGGAGAAAGATATTTTAATATTCTTTCGTAGTGCGTGATGAGCAGTATGCCGGTGTGTGAATTTTGACAGAGGCTTTTGATAGCCTTGCCAATAGTTTTTATTGCGTCTATGTCAAGCCCTGAATCGCATTCGTCAATGATTGCGTATTTTGGCTCGAGAACAGCCAGCTGGAGAATCTCAGCTTTCTTTTTTTCTCCGCCAGACATTTTTTCATTTACAGCCCGGGTGGAGAAACTGGAGTCGAGATTGAGAATTTTTAGCTTTTCTTTCAAAAGTTTATGAAACTCCACAACATCCAGTTTTTTGTTTTTTATAGAGTTGTAGGCAGTTCTTAATAGGGTGTTGAGACTAACGCCTGGAATGGAAACAGGGTTTTGAAAACTCATAAACAGCCCTTTTTGCGCTCGTTCATGCGTTTTTAGTAGCGAGAGGTCTATATTGTCCAGTTCTATTTTTCCTTCAACGCTAAGAGCTGGATTGCCCATTATGGCTTGTGCGAGTGTTGATTTGCCGCTTCCGTTTTTTCCCATTAGAACGTGGATTTTTCCTTTTTCAATAGTTAGCGAGACATCTTTCAGTATCTCGGTTTGGCCTATTTTTGCGCTTAAATTACTAATGATAAAGCTCATTTTTTCTCTCCAAGGCGTTTAATATTGTTTTTAATCCAAGCAGTCCGCATTTCATTCTCACAATGCCGAGTTTTATGCCGAGCATTTCAAGCATCTTCTCGGGCTTTAAATTTTTTATTTCTTTTATGCTTTTATGCTTTACCCATTCTGATAAGAGGGACATAGAAGCAACACTAATCGCACATCCCTTTGCTTCAAAACTTATTGAACTTATTTTTTCTTTTTTTACCAATAGGTATATTTGAATTTCGTCTCCGCAAAGAGGATTATGCTCTTTGTGGGTTAGGGTGTATTGCTTTAGCTTTCCTGAATTGCGGGGGTTTCTATAGTGATCGAGTATATGTTCTCGATATATTTCATCGTTGCCATCTTCGCCTCTGCCGCCAAGCCAATCAGGATTTAATGTTTCTATGGCAGGGGATTTGTTTTTCATTTTAATTTATTTTGGATTTCTTTTATAGCTTTTATTAAAGAGTCAATATCTTCATTAGTGTTGTAAAAAGAGAGGCTTATTCTGCAGACTGCTTGTTGTTTCAGGACTTCGCGGACAAGAGGCATAGCGCACATGTGCCCTGCGCGGACAGCAATGTTTTGGCTGGCGAGAAGGTGCGCGATATCATGACTGTGAATGCTTTTGATGTTAAATGAGATTACTCCTGTCCTGTTTAGCGCGTTTTTTAGTCCGTATAGTTCTAAGTTGTTTATTTTGAGCAGTTTGTTGAGCACATAGCCTGTTAATTTGTTCTCTATTTTTTCAATATTTTTTATTCCTATTTTGTTTAGATAGTCTATTGCTGCTGCGAGGCCTATTGCTCCTGAAATGTTCGGGGTGCCTGCTTCAAATTTTAATGGAATCTCCGCAAATTCTGTTTCGAAAAAAGAAACGCTTTTTATCATGCTCCCACCATAGAGGAAGGGGCTGATTTTTTCCAGCAGGGTTTTTTTCCCGTACAAAACACCAATCCCTGTTGGGCCAAGCATTTTGTGGGCAGAGAAACAGAGAAAATCGCAGTCAAGCTTCTTGATGTCAATTGAAATATGCCCTGCGGCTTGAGCTGCGTCTACAATAAAGAGCGCATTGCATTTTCTTGCTTCATTTGCTATTTCCACTATGGGATTTATTGTTCCGAGGACATTTGAAACATAGGCAACAGAGATAATTTTTGTTTTTGAGCTTATCTTTTTTTTGAAATCTTCAATATCCAGCTGAAAGTTTTTTATTTTTATAAAACGGAGAATCAGCTTTTTTTCTTTTGCCAGCTGCTGCCAGGGAACTAGATTGCTGTGGTGCTCCATTTCACTAAGAATAATTTCATCACCTTCTTTTAGCCCTTTAATAAGCGAGTATGCGAGCAAGTTAATGCCTGCAGTAGCGCCTGAAGTGAATATTATTTCTTCCGGGCTTGCGTTGATAAACTGAGCCACTTTTTCTCTGGCGAGTTCGTATTCTTTTGTGGCTTTTTCAGCTTCTTTGTACAAGCCACGATGGACATTTGCGCGGTATTTTTTGTAGTAGTCTTCCATAGCTTTTACTACAGGCGTTGGTGTGAGAGATGATGCTGCGTTGTCCAAGTAAATTGTTTTGTTCAGCATTGGAAAGTCTTTTTTCAATTTGTTTATCATTTTACGCTTCCGCGAGGTATTTTGCATGTTTCATTAAGTATATTAAATTCTGAGGAAATTTCTGAGAAAAACCCGTCTATAATTGTTCTTTTGGCAGTTTCTTCAGACAAGCCCCGAGTTTGCAGATAATAAACCTCTTTAGGATTTATTTTTTTTATTGATACTCCGTGAGTGCATTTTACTTCATTATTGCTAATCGCCAGACTGGGCATTACATCTGCCCTAACGCCGGGAGTGAGCATAAGGACTTCTGTTTTTTCGTAGCCATTGCACATTTTTTTATCTTTTTTGATGGAGATAAGGCCTCGGGAGACGAGCCTTGAGTTGTCTTTGAGAGCCGCTTTTGCAAGAATATTGCTTTTTGTGTATTCTGCTTCGTGAATTGCTTCAGAGTTAAAATCTGCCACTGCGTTTTTGCCGAGGTAAAACAGGCTTTTGTGATTTACAGAACCGCCTGCGCCTATGAGTGTTGTTTTAGTGTTTGATTGGGCAAATCCTTCTCCTGTTGCAATGTCTATCCATTCGAGCATGGCATTTGAATTGATAAGCGCTTTTCTTCTTGTGAACGAGCTATTTGCTTCGAGAGAAGAAAAGTAGCGAACTTTTGAGCCTTCGCCAACAACGAGAAGAACAAAAGTGCTGTTAAACTCTTTGCTGAAGTTTTTTTCAAGAAAATCTACTGAAGAAAAAGGTCCTGCGAAAATTATAACGCTGCGTATTCCAGAGTCAAAATTTAGCTCAACAGGAGATAAAATGTTTTTTCTTTCTTCGATGTTTATAACAAAAAGATTTTGAAAAAATGAGTTGTGAAGAAAGGCAACGGAATCTTCTACTAAGTCATTTGTTATCAGTTTTGGCAGGTTTTTGTATTTTGCGATAGCTTCCTTTATTTTTAATGCTTCTATTGAATCTTTTGATACAATAAAATCTTTTGGACTGCTGTTAAGTTCAAGCTGGGAAAATAGGTGTTCAGCGCTTACTGCAATTTGGCGCCCGTATTTCCAGATTGCTGGAGTGGAAGAAAGATATTTAGCCAAATTATCTATTCGAAATTTTTTCAGCCATGATGGTTCAGCGCGGCTTAGCTTGGCAAGTTCTGTTATTGATGGCTTCATCCTATTGAGCCCTCCATTTCAAGTTCAATGAGTTTGTTTAACTCTACTGCGTATTCCAATGGCAGTTGTTTAATAATTGGCGAGGCAAAACCGCCCACTATTATCTGGATTGCCTGTTCTTTTTTCAGGCCACGAGACATCAGGTAGAAAATTTCTTCGTCGCCTATTTTTCCCACGCTGGCTTCGTGGCTTATTATCGCATCGTGAGTTTCGCTGGTAATATAAGGGAGAGTTTCAGAATTGGAATCTGGGTCAATGAGCAGAGCATCGCAGTTTACACTGCAACTTGAGCCAACAGCTTTAGGCATTATTTTTACAAGCCCCCTATAAACTGCAGAGCCGCCAGATTTGCTTATGCTCTTTGCTTTTATTATTGATGAGGTGTTTGGAGCAGTGTGTATAACTTTGCTTCCTGTGTCTTGCATCTGTCCTGAATTAGCAAAAGCAATTCCCAAGCTGTCGCTTTTTGCGCCTTCACCTCTGAGAACACTGCTTGGATAGAGCATTGTGCGAGAACTATTGTGTACAATAAGCCCATTAGCAATAAAATTATGATTATTTGCTACCTGGATGTCGTAGGTAGGTTTGATACCCAAAAGCTCAATTTTATTAATTCTTGTGAATCCAACTTCGCTATTTGTTTTACTTTTAAAATTCAAGTCACCACTTCTAGAATAACTTCTCTTTGTATTTATATTTGAAATTTTTTCTTTTTTCGTTAGAAATCTACTAGGCAGTTCATATACTTTTTTTCCATAAAAAATAATCCTCCAACTATCATTTGAATTGCATTTATGTCCCAGTATTCTTACTTTACCGCTTTCTCTATGAGAAAAAATTCTCGAAACACTAAATCCACATGCTATTCCTAATAGCTGTATTTTTCTTAAGATGTTTTTATTGATACTTGTATAAGCTATGCCTGTAGTGGTTACGTGTCCATCAGAATCAAAATACCCTGCTAAAAATGCTATTATTTGACTTTCTGGCAATTTGAAAACCCAATTAGGAACTTTTTTAGTTTTGGCAGTTCCGCTAAGTTCTATGTTGGTAAAAAGGAGACATAGCTCTCTGGAATTGATCATGATATATCTTTCTTTTTTTTCAGTAACTTTATAATTAAATAATTTTTTTAATAAGCTGCATAAATGATTTCTATAATCATCAGTCTCATGTGCTGCAATATTAATCTTGTTATGTTTTATATCCACACATCCATCACCAAGTAAAATTCCTGCTAGCCACATAAAATCTTCATTTGTATATTTTGGTATGATAATCTTTCGATTATATAAGTAAGAGCTATTAATTTTATAGCGCGCATACTGATTTCCACCACTTATAACTTCCCCGATTTTTATATTTGGCAGTTTATGGGGGTATCCTTCAAGAGGCAATTTTTTTACTATTCCCACTATATCTCCCCTATTTAATTTTTCTAGGGGTTTCCATGCAAAATGAAAAAAGCCTTTTTTGTGAAGAGGGTTATTTTTTTTCCTAACTAAAGTAAGGAAAGGGTGATTTGAAGAGGCATTTATTTCTCTTCCTCCTGCAGTAAGGCGATATACTTTTTTCTCTCCGCTAAAAATCTTGGCAGTTACAAGCGATTTTTTAATACTATTTGTTTTTTCATCCCACACATAAACTTTATCCCCTGCTTGAATATCCTGTATTTCAATAGGACCTTCTGGATTAGTATAGACTTGCGTGTCCCCAACTAGACATCCCATATTTCCATTAATCCATTCGATTGTTCCGTTTTTATCCACTAATGCCCGTTTTGTATTCAGATTGTATGTGTTGCGGCTCCAGTTTTCTATGCTCATGTATTTTACTTTTGCTCCTTCTTTGACAAAAATTTCAACACAGCCGGCGTGAAGACTGCCCTCTTCGTAAATTGGGGAGCTGCATCCTTCAATGTAAGAAACTTCGCTGTCTTTATCTGCGATTATCAGGGTGTGCTCAAATTGCCCGCCTTTTATGGCGTTCATTCTAAAATATGCTTGAAGAGGCAGAGAGACTTTAACTCCGGTAGGAATGAAAATAAATGTGCCGCCGCTCCAGACAGCAGAGTGAAGCATTGCAAATTTATGGTCATTGACAGGAACGCACTGGCTCATAAAATGCTCTTTCACTAAATCAGGATATTTCTGAAGCGCAGTGTCCATATTTTCGAAGATAACTCCTTTTTCTTCAAGCTCTTTTTTTAAATGATGGTAAGCCATGGACGAATCAAATTGAAATCCCGCGCCACCGAGAGCATTGCGTTCTGCTTCTGGAACTCCGATGCGTTCTGCGGTTTTTCTTATTTCTTCCGGAAGGTCTTCCCATTTTTTGCTTTCTTTCATTCCGGGCTTAACATAGTAGGATATGCTGTTTAAATCCAATTTTGAGAGGTCGGGGCCCCAGCGGGGCATAGGGGTTTGAAGAAAGAATTTTAGGCCTGCGAGGCGTTTTTGAAGCATCCAGTCAGGCTCGCACTTATCTTTTGAGATAAATCTGACAAGCTCTTCTGAAACTCCTGCAGCTGCTACGAACTCGTTTTTGATTTTTGCAAATGAGTCATATTTGCTTCGGTCTATGGCAAAATTATTTATGTTCATTTTCAAAACACCCTATTAATTTAGGAGAGCAGCACATAGGAATAGGGGAGTGCTGTTTGTGAATGCGGCAAAGCTCGCCGGAATTTCTTACAATAACAAGGAGCTTTTGAATCTCGCTTAGAAGAGAGATGGCATCCTTTATTTTTGGAACCGAGTTTTTTATATTTTGGATTACGCAAGGATTAAACTTGACGAGACTGCCTCTTTTGCTGGATAGATACTGGCTGATGCTGGCTTCTTTAACATGGAAGATTTTTGCTATCTGAGCCTGCTTTAGGCCTGTTTTTTTCAGCTCAATAGCGAGCTGTTTTTTCAGCGATGGGATTATGTAGAACACCTCGATTTCCTGCGGATAAAGCATTGTCTTTGCGTGTTTCATTGCAAATTCTTAACTATTGTTAATTTTTAAAGCTTGCGATTTTTGGGATTAGGGGGATATGGGTAGTGGGTTAATATTTTGTAGAGATGAAAAGGTTTTTTAACCGAAAAGGACTCATTTATTTATGAAAATTAAACTTGATGGCAAGAGGATAGTTTTAAGGAAACTAAAAATATCTGATGCTAATTCTATTTATGAAAATGCAAGAGATTTTGAAATTGCGAAGTATACCACGCTTCCTTATCCATATAATCTGAAACATGCGAAAGATTATATTAAAATAAATCATAGGAAATTCAGAAAAAAAGAAAGTTATGAGTTAGGAGTTGAACTTAAAGAAACAAAAAAAATAATTGGAATGATGAGTTTAATGAATGTTGATTATGGCAATAAGAATGCTGAAATTGGGTATTGG
>CAYITH010000013.1:8712-11543 GCA_964366295.1 Candidatus Woesearchaeota archaeon
GATGAGTTTAATGAATGTTGATTATGGCAATAAGAATGCTGAAATTGGGTATTGGCTTGGCAAAAAATATTGGGGAAGAGGAATTATGAAAGAAGCGATAAAACTAATCCTCCATCTCGGGTTTAAAAAGTTGAAGCTTGTGAGAGTTTATGCAAAAGTAATGGCTCCGAATATTGCTTCAGCAAAACTTCTTGAGAAATCTGAATTTCAATACGAAGGCAGAATGAGAAAATCTGTTTTTCGGCATAAAAAATGGATGGATGAATTGAGGTATGGAATATTAAGCGAGGAGTTTAAATGAATTAGAAGCGGTTTTGAAAAGCTACCGATACAACATATAACTTTTGGCTAAAAGCTACCGATAGAATAGTAAGGTTTATAAACAGAGAAAATATGTAACCTTATGGAAAAATCAGAAATACTAGACATTTTGAATGATTGGAATTTCTGGAGAAATGAGTTAGATGCTGGAATAAAGAGAGAAACTATAGTTAACCGAATAGATGATATATCCAAAGTGAATGAGATAGCAGTTATTACCGGAATAAGAAGATGCGGAAAATCTACTGCGATATTGCAGTTTTGCAAGGAATTAATAGATTCTGGAACAAGTAAGAAAGATATTCTGATAGTTAATTTTGAAGATCCTAGATGGAGTAACTTAAACTTGGATTTGTTAAATAAGATATACGAGATTTATTTGACTGAATTAAATCCTAATAAAAAACATTATGTTATTTTAGATGAGATTCAAATAGTTGAAGGATGGGAGAAATTTGCAAGATTTCTCCTTGAGAATAAAAAAATAAATGTTTTTGTAACTGGCTCAAGCTCAAAGTTACTCAGTTCAGAATATTCTACTGTTTTAGCAGGCAGGCATTTAGATTTAGAAATTAAGCCCCTCTCCTTTAGGGAGTATCTGTTTTTTAAGAGAATAGAAGTTAATAATAATTTAGATATTTCTCAAAAAAGACATGATATAAAGAGGGCATTTATGAGTTATTTAAAGGAAGGCGGATTTCCAAAAGTAGCCCTTGTTGAGGATGAAAAGGGCAAGAAAGATTTGCTTGAAGTTTATTTTAGAGATGTGATAATTAAAGATATAGTTCAGAGATACAATATCAAAGATGTAAACAAGCTTAATGAGCTTGCTAAGTATTATCTTTCTAATGTTTCTACACTCCAATCCTTTAATAATATAAAAAATGTCCTTAAACTTAATTTAGATACTGTTGAAAGATTTTCTTATTATCTTTCAAGTGTTTTTTTGCTTAATTTTGTAAAAAAGTTTTCTTATTCAGAGAAAGAGCAGATTCTAAATCCGAGAAAGGTTTATTGTGCTGATAATGGATTGAGAAACTCCCTTGCCTTTGTTTTTTCAGAAGATTATGGAAGATTAGCGGAGAATTTAGTTTTTAATAGACTTAATGAGAAAAGTTCTGAGGTTTATTATTGGAAGAATTCAAAGCATGAAGAAGTAGATTTTGTAGTTAAAAAAGGCAAAAAGGTTAACCAACTGATTCAGGTTTGTTGGAATATTGGAAAGCCAGAAACTAAAAAGAGAGAAGTTAGAGCATTAGTCAATGCTTGTAAAGAATTAAAGATTAAGGAAGGTTTAGTTTTAACAGAGGATGTATCTTCTGAGGAGATTGTTGAGGGAATTAAGATTCATTTTCTGCCGGTTTGGAGATGGCTGTTGTTTTGAGGGATTAGAAGGCAGTTTAATACATAAACCTGCTTTTTAAGTCGTCTTTGATTCCGTAGACTTTCTCAGCGTCTTTTAGTATATCTGTATTTATTTCTTGGATAAACATTTCTTCTCTGTTATGCTCAAGCTTTTTGACAGCTCCGACAAACGGCAGAGTTATTTGAGAGTGGCCGAGAAATATGTCTTTTTCCTCTCCGATGTTAAGTTTTCCTGCTGCATTGCAGAAGACAAGGGCAATTTCGTTTTCAAATGCCCTGCTGACGCATAATGAGTCTACAAGCTTTATTTCCGAGTTTTTATCGTATTTTATACCTATTTCCGCATCTCCGTAAGACCAAAAGCTAGGGCAGATAACAATCTCAACGCCTTGTTTTGCCATTTTTCTGAAAATTTCGGGAAATATCAAGTCCCAGCAGATAATCAGGCCAACTTTGCCGTGTTTTGTGTTAAAGACAGGAAGATAATTTCCAAAATTCACATGTTCTCTTTCAGGATGCCAGAGGTTTATTTTTTTATAACTTGACAAAATCCTGCCGGAAGAATTTATGTAGTAGGCAGTGTTGTATGTGCCTGATTTGTCGCCTTCGATTATTGAGCCCGGAACAATGTCTATATGATATTTTTTCGCTAATTTTTGAAAATAGTCCTTATATTTTCCTTCAAGGTCTATGAACTTGGGGTTTATGCTGATAGTGCCGGTTATAAAATCTTCTGGAAAAACAATTATATCTGCCTTTAGTTTTGAGGCTCGTGCTATGAATTTCTCTGCTTTCGCCAAGTTTTCAGCAGGAGAATTTTTCTTTGATTCGAACTGAACAACCGCAATTTTTACTTTCATTTTTTATGCCTTTAATTTATAGTATATATTAGATATATATCTGGCTTTAAATATGTTGCTTGACAGCAACATATTTGGGGTTTTATAGGGTCGGCGAGAATATTTTGCTTTCTTTTTTGTAAAAAAGAAGTAATTTTGTTAGACAAATAAAGTCATATTTACTTTCGGAAATCATCAATTTTCTCTTTCTTAAAATATATTTCTCTTTTAATTGCTTTTTGCAAAACTATTTTTAAAGCTTCGCAAGAAATCCGCATCCCTTTAGGGTGCGGATGAATTGCGACC
>CAYITH010000014.1:0-1978 GCA_964366295.1 Candidatus Woesearchaeota archaeon
AAGCTCATGGTTATTTTCAATAAACAACAGCAATATGACTAATTATACGCTGAATGTTTATGGATTGAATAGAAGCTTCCAATGGTATAATCCTAATAATACTTATTATAATCTTGAAGTTAATAAATCTGGATTAACTACGGGAGATTATACTTATTTTGGCTTTGCCAATGATACAGCAGGAAACACTAACGCTACTGAGACAAGAACATTGAGTGTTACTTCCTCTGCGGTCTGCACAGATACTAATCCTATATCTGACTTGTCTTGCGTTGGACAGGCAATAACTTATACACAAGGCGCAGTATTTAACAAGAGCTTAAATTATACAAACTCAAACATAACAGCGCAGAACATAACTGTCCAGTCCGGAGGAGTTGTTATTTATGATGGTTCGCATCTTGAAGCGCAGCATATAATTGTGCAGGCAGGCGGAAAGCTTTTTTTCAGAAGCGGAAATGGAAAAACAGCATGGCATAACGGAGACTTTAATATTTCGGGAGAAGTTCTGTCGGACAGCGAGACGCATATAATAAACAGCACTGCAAGCGCTACATACAGCATAAATGTTTTTACTGGAGGAAATTTAACAATACAGAATAATTCAAATTACACAAATGGAAACGCCAATACGGTTTATTATCCTTTTAAAGTCGCAGGGAATTTAACTGTTTTGAACTCTACGATTGTTCAGGCGAATAGTCTTGGCATTAACATAAATGCGAGTGCAGTTACAGCTGTTGTTGGCAATGTTAGCTTTTCAAACAGCTCAAGCACTGCCTTGTCAATTGCCACTTCACTGCTGTTGACAGGGCAGTTGAGGGCGAGCCAGACTGGCGTGGGTATTACAGGTAGCAATATATTTGTGAATTGTCAGGGGAATAATTTAATTTATGGAATTTTAGCACAAGGGCACGGAGTAAACAACACTGGTGTGCTGACAAATTTGACTGTGAGAAATTGCAATATCTCAAAAGACGAAACCGCTATATCTGGAAGCAATGTCGGCTTGCTTTTTAGAAGTGTTGAAAATTCCACAATTTATGATAATAATATAACTGCAAAAGGCAGTTCAGCTAATATTGGGGTAAGTCTTGCTGCTTCTGATGATAATATTACTATTTTTAGAAATAATATAACTGTTAATGGAAGCAATATTCAAGGAGTATATATCCAGTCGAGTTCAAGCAACAATTCTGTTCTTAATAATACCCTTATTTTAATTTCTGACGGCTCTACAAATATAGGTGTTTGGGTTATTGGAACTTCACTTCAAAATACTATTGCCAATAATTTTATTAGGGCAACAACAGGAGTAAATACTAATGTTGGAATTAGATTGCAGAATAATGGAGAATTTACAATTATCCAAAATAATACTATTTATACTTCTGGAAGTGGAAGTAATAATTACGGCATACATTTTTCTTCTTTTGCCAGGAATGTTAGTATTAGAAATAATGTAATTATAACAAACGGCACAACAACCAATTATGGAATAGCCGGAACTACTGGCGAGAATTATGGTTCAATTGTTTATAATAATATAACTGCGAGTGGAACTTCAGGCAATATGGGGATTAATTTATTTGGAGGATTTGTTAATGTTAGTTGGAATAATATCACCACTACTGGCACAGCCAATAATTTTGGGATTGGATTAAATAGGGTTCAGAATAGTTCTATTGCCTTTAATACCATAAATACAAATGGAACTGAAAGCAATTATGGAATTTATTTTGGAACAATAGATAATCATAATAACACTATTATAAATAATACTATTGCCACTTTTGGGACAACGACAAACAGTTTGGCGAATCATGGTATTTATGTTTCTTCTGGAGCAAATAATACAATTGCCAATAATACTATTAATAACACTCGCGGAGACGCTATAAAAATTGACAAGGCTTTAGGTTTTGTTGCGGATAATAATTTCACGAGCAATGCAATAATAAGCTCTAATGCTTCTTGG
>CAYITH010000014.1:2078-11169 GCA_964366295.1 Candidatus Woesearchaeota archaeon
ATAATGTGCAGTTTAATGTTACTTCTTGGAGCAATTACAGCATTGGAAATGGAACTGGAGTTGCGAATACAGCTCCGAATACAACAAGAGTTTATATAAACACGACTGCTGGGGCTGTGCAGAATTACACGAATGAAACCTTGATTTGCATTGTAAATGCCACAGATACAGAACAGGCAACACTGACAATAAACTGGACTTGGTATAATAACACTAAGCAACACTTAACAGGGCAGACTTCTGGAGTGGCTGTCGGAGTGTTTGTAAATGTTGTGAATTTAACAGCACCAAATACAACAAAAACAGAAAACTGGACTTGCCAGGCAATTGCTTACGATACTACAATCTATGAGATAATTCCAGAAAATGGAACAATTGAGATAAGAAATGCTCCACCTGACTTAACTCTTGACAAGCCCGAAAATAACAATATAACTACAAATAGAACAATTATGTTTAATTGGAGTGCGGAGGATATAGATAACGACGCTATGACAGCAGATATACATCTTGCGTGTTTTGCTGGATGTTCGGCGGATAACAGAACAGTTATAGGAATAGCAACAGCGCCGAACGGACAGCATATGCCCTTGCCATATCTTAAGTTTTTGAAAGATGACACTTATTATTACAATTGGAGCGTTAGGGCAAGTGATGGGAGCGTTTATACAAGCTGGACATCTTATCGCAGAGTGGATATAAATTCGTTAGTGCAATTTAGTTTGCTGAATGCAAGCGTGAACTTCAGCACAATGGATATAGGCGAGAGCAAGAACACTACCACTGCAACGCCTCCGCCTTATCCTGTTGTTGCGCAAAATGATGGAAATGTTTATTTGAATATTTCAATAAACGCAAGCTCAATATGGCAATCTGATGCGTCGCCAACAGTGAAATATCAAGTTAAGGCAGACAACAGCTCTGGAGAAACAAGAGTGTTTAATGCTGCGAAGTCGCTTGTAAGCTTTACAAATATGCCGACTGTTGTTACGTTGTTAATAGCTTATCTTAATTGGACAGACACGGCTGATGCTGCGGACATGGATTTATTGCTGACTGCGCCAGATAATGAGTTGTCTGGAGCTAAGTCAAGCAGTGTTACTATTACTGGAATGATAGCTGATGAGGGAGATGATTAAATGAAAAAAACTTCAGTTTTTATTTTTGCGGTGCAGGGCGTTGTAATAATTGGAATAAAGAAAATGCTTAAAAATTTGCTAACCCCACAGCAAGCTGTGGGGTATTCATCGCAAATTTTTTTGTCTTCGACAACCAGCATTTTCAGTCTTTCAAAATTCGCAGCAAGTTGTGAGGTATTAAACCCAAATTTTGAAATAATAGCAATTTTTTTTAGCAGTTTTCCTCAGTTAAAAAATCCAATAAGCGGAGCCATTGTGAAAGAGAATTTCAATTTTGAGTTTGAGAATGCGGACAGAGTTTTAATTGCTGATAATGCGGAGTTTAAAGACGCAATTGTGCTGAATGAAACTTCAAAGGTTTTTCTTAAAACAGGAGAATATTACTGGAAAACTCTGCGAGGAGATAGAGAGAGCAGTGTTGAAAGATTTTATGTTGAGGGAAAAAATGTTTCATTGGGCGAGTTTATTGCAGGAGAAATTAGAAGAGGTGGAGATGAGAAGTAATGCAGAGAATAAGATGAAAGAAAAAATAATGATGCGAAGAAGTATGAGTAGTATTATAAATTTATATAATGTAAATAGTGGAGTAAACTCCAATATTATTGAGGAGAAGAGAGATAGCAGGAAACATACTTGGATATGTGAAGGGCGGTTGAGAGATAATAGAAGAGGATTAGAATTTCTTGGTGCAAGATGTGACAATATAATTAGTAAACAAAGGGATATAGAGAATTCTGTTAATTGCAACACCTTTTTTTCAGAATTCTCTATCTGTAAATTTGGCATTATTACTTTTGCCGTATTTTTGTTGGGATTTTTGGTTTATTTTATGCCTTATTCTTCAGCTCTCGGAGTTTCTCCAGGAAGAACAACAATTGATTTTGAGCCCAGCTTGCAGAAGACAATAGATTTTGTTGTTTTTAATTCAGAGCATAAAAATATGCAAGTGCTTTTGTCTGTTAAAGGAACCTTGAAAAATTATATTACTTTAAGCAAGAGGGAAGAGAACTTCTTGGCAGGTGAGGAGAGTAAGAGTTTCAGCTACACTTTAAATCTTCCTGACTCGTTAACTCCCGGAAAACAAACCGCGGAAATCGCCATACTTGAAGTGCCGGAGCTAACAGAGGAAGAGAAAGCAGCGTCTGTTTATGCCAGCTTGGCAGTAATCACTCAATTGCAGGTTTTTGTGCCTTATCCCGGGAAGTATGCGGAGTTTGAGATAAATTCTGTTTCTGACAATGGCAGGACTCTCTTTATTCTTCCTGTAAATAACAGGGGAAAATTTGATATTGCCAAGGCAAAGGCGATTATAGATGTTTATTCTGGAACTAACGAGAAGATACAAAGCTTGACTACAGATGAAAAAGAAATAAAAGCAGGAGGAGTTGAAGAGCTTTATGCTTCGCTTGACTCTGCTTTGCCTGGAAATTACAGGGCAGTGGCTACGCTTGTTTATGACGGAGAAACTTTGCAGAAGGAAAAAACAATTTCTGTTGGACAGGCACTGATAGAAGTTGAGAGCATTGAAATTGGCGACTTTTCGTTAGGCGGAATAGCAAAATTTAATGTTCTTGCCTCAAATCAGTGGAATCAAGAGATTAAGGATGTAAGTGTTCAGCTTATACTTTATGACAGCAAAGGAGAGGCAGTAGGCAATTTCAAGTCAGCTAATTATGATATTCCAGCGTTGAGCAAGAAAAATCTTATTGCTTATTGGGATACAATTGGAGTGATAGAAGGGGTTTATGACACTAAGCTGGTTATTAGATATTCTGGAAAAGAAATTGAGAAGAGAATAAGCGTTAATGTTGAAAAAGACAGAATAAGCGTCAGCGGATTGACGGGATTTGTTGTTGTTAATAGCAAAAAAGGGATTATCAATAAAGATAATCTGATTATTGGGGGGATTATACTGCTGGTGTTGATAAATATTGGGTGGTTCTTAGTTTTGAGGAGAAGGAAGAAGGAGTGAGCTTTTTTGCTCATGGGAGTAAAGACTATATCTTTGTTCTTTGAAGCACAAAATCTTTTACAACTTCAAATTCAGGCAGTTCTCCCAATATAAATGCGGAAAGCTCTTTTTTCCACAATGATTTAAGCAGGATTATATTTTTTTCAAGAATATCATGATTGTAAGATATACCGAATATATTTAGTTTTTTGTCAATTAAATCTCGATTAGGCTGCTCTAATTTTAATAAGAAAAATAAATCATAAAGATCGCGTGCGTTGTGCCTGAAGTAGATAGCATGTATTTTTTCAGATATAATTTCTTTTAGTGTCATAATCCGTATTGAGAATGGATTTATGTCCATGTATTGTGAGGCATAATTTTTAATATCAAAGTTGTTTAATACAACATTTTTTAGACTTATATCCAAGCGAACAGTGTTTGAAATAGTTAAGATGCCTTCAAATCTTATTTTGAAAAGTATGGAGTTTTTTGTTTCTTTGTTATCTATGTTTGTTATTTCAGGGATACTTTTTGCAACATTTTTTATTATTGCAGGCGCGTCTAATTTGTTTATTATGGAAAAGTCCAAGTCTTCTGAGAATCGAGGAAGATTGTAGAGTTTATAGAGAGCTGTGCCACCTTTAAACACAAGCAGGTTTGTTTGCCTGTAAATTGAATAAAGCAGTTTATCCTGAAAATAATCTTTTTCTATGTGCTCTTTGTTAGTTAATCCCTTTGCTTTTGCGTTTTGCATTAAGATTTCTTTTGTTATCATTTTATGTTAATTATTATCTTCCATTTTTTATTTTTTATGCCGGATTTTCTGGCAAGCGGGTCTAATAGTATATATCGGTTGTTAATCTTGTTCTTTAACTCATTATAAACATTATGGCCATTTTTTTCAAGCATATAACCTATTCGTTTTATAATGCTGCTTTTCTTTATTTCTTTAAGATATTTAATCATTCTCTCCTGATTTGCTTTTTCAACTGCTTCTTTAAAGATTGAGAATGGTATGATGCCTATTGAATCGATGATAGCTTTTTCTGGTGTTGCTATTGGCAAAATGAATCCTTCATAGTTTTTGTTTTCAAAACCAAAAAAGTAGCGAGTGCCGATATAATTGATTGGAGATGCAAACGTTATTCTGCTATTCTTTTTCATTGTTGCACAGAATACTTCTGATGGTATTTGAGTGATAAGGCGATGATAGGAGAGAGCTGAAGCTGAAGTGATATAGCTGGGCTTTATTACAAATGGACTTACAAGAAACGATTCATTATAAAATGTGTAGGAATCTCTTTTTATCTTATAAATCTCCGAATTTTTTAATAGTTTTCTGACTATTTTTTTAGCATAATCCTTTCCAGATACTATTTGAGATACATCTGAGAGAGAGAATACCGGAATTTGTTTTAGCAATAATATCTTTTTTTCATACATAATTCATTAAGATTTTCTGCCTTTATAAACTTTTCTATTGAGAAAGTGGATAATAATATCCACTTTCTATATACTGATGTTCAAAAACTCCGTATCTGGCTTCTTTTTCAGCACAAGATTCCCGCTTTCAAATAGGTAGGGCATTGCTTTTCTGGCTTTTTCCATCTTTTCTAATTCTATCGGCTTGCCTTCGTTTATCATTGCTATGATTTCGAGGTATTGGCCGAGAGCTTCTTGTGTTGGACCAAATCCCTTTGAGTATAGGTAGGATGTTAGATTGCTTTTCATATCAAGAGCCAATTCCCTATCTTTTATATCTTCTTTCATTTCGTTTGTTGTTCGGTATCTTTTTGAAGGGTCTTTTCGCATTGAGCAGAATATAATTTCTCCAATTTCTTTTGAAATAATCTCTTTTTTTAATGTATACTCTTCAACCTTTTTTTCAAGTTCTCCGCTTTCGTGCTTGTCTTTTAAATGTCTGAGCAAGGCTAATCTGTCTGTAATAGTTTTTGGAATAGAAACTGCAGGGGCGCCAAAAACAAGATGATATAATGTGGCACCTAAGCTGTAGATATCTGAACTGCAAGTGGGCTCTGCGCCGAGGATTATTTCTGGAGGCATATATGAAAATTTTCCAGTTATAACGTTTTCTTTTTTTTCACCTAAAGCACGGCTTGTTCCATAATCCACTACTTTAATGCCTCCTGAATGTTCTGCTATTAGGTTTTGGAGAGAGATGTCATTATGGAGCAAACCAACCCGAATCTTTCCTTCCTTATCTAACATTGGCAGGTTGTGGCCGTAGTTTAGAGCTTCACAGACAAGCCATCCGACAAAGCCTGCAAATTTTTCAGGGAATAAACGGTTTAATGAATTATGCATTTGCACAATTTCGTAGAAATTTTTTCCGGCAACATATTCCATTATCAGAGCTGTTTCTCCTGCAATTCTTGTTACTCCAAGAAGCTTGGCAATTGTTCTGTAATTGAGGTGTTCGACATATTCAGCCTCTCTTTTCAGCTCTTCGCTAAAACCAGATTTTGCAAGTTTTACTGCGACATCCTGTTCTATTTCTGTTCTCAGCTTGGCGTGCCAAACAATACCCATACCACCTTCGTTTATTTTCTTTATTATGCGGAGTTTTGGAATTATTTCAATTTCAACTTCTGGCTGAAGGTCATTGGCAGTTATTGGTGTTGTGGAAGGAATTGCTTCGGTTTTGTCTAAATTCTCTTTTTGTTTTTCTTCCATCTGCGGTTTGAGGAAAAATGCATTTAAAAGAATTATAGCAGTTTGATGGTAGTATTAGAGCGCTATATTTGTCCGGTTTTCAGGCCAAGAATATTATACACTTTCACAGGATTTGAAATGTTTTTCAACTCGTAAGTGCCTATGCATTCGGCTTTCACATATTGTTTTATTTTTTCATATAATCTTTCTGTTATCAGAATCTGGGTTTCTTTGCCGAGCGCTTGAAGGCGAAACGCAATATTTACAGGAATACCAATAGCCGTGTATTCTGTTTTTTCTTCACTGCCAATATTGCCTACTGCTGCTGCTCCAGTGTCAATGCCTATGCCTACTTCGATTGTGCGCATATTTTTAATTTTTAATCTTTCATTTAAAATTGCAATTTCTTTTCTTATTTCCAAAGCAGATTTGACTGCTGAGGAAATGTGATTTTTTTGCTCTCTTGGAGCATTAAATATTGCCATTACAGAGTCTCCGATGAATTTATTTATGAAACCGCTGTTTCTTTTTATTATCTCGCTTGTTTTGCTGAAATACATATTTAAAATTGCGGAGATTTCTTTTTCATCAAGCTTGTCAAATAAGGCGGCGAAGCCTCTGATATCTGTGAATAAAACACTTATTTCTTTTTTTTCAATTCCTGTTTTTGCCAGAGGCAGAATGTCTGCGTCCACATATTTGGAGAATATGCTTTTAAGAAAAGATTTGTCAGCTTTGTGCCTTGTTATGCTTTGCTGGAGAGTGCTTATGCTTTCTCTTTGTTTTGAAAATATTTTTCCTGCGAGGTATGAAAAATTTTCCTTCATTTTTTCTCTTGCGAGGTATAGTGTGATAAAGCCAATTGCAAGGACAATAAACAGCCCAAAAATAGCCGGTTTTACATCAGCGGCATTGATGATTGCAGTGCCTGTTAGTTTCCTAAAGCCCTGTGAGAGTTTTTTTTGCGTGTTGCGATTGTCTTCTGCATTGTTAAAGTTTAAAATTGTGCTGTTGCTTAAAGTTATGTTAAATAAACCAATTGGGATGAAATCTTTTGCTTCTAATGCATGGGTTTTGTTTGGAGGCAGTGAGAGGGAAATGGGAAGAAGATAAGAAGCTTCAGAATTTGAGATATGTATTGATATTTCTTCGTTATAGGCAACATTGCCTGAGTTTAATATTATTAAAATTTTGCTGTCTTTTTGAATTAATTCGAGAGATTTTTTTTCTTTGATAGTGAAACTTGCCTCCGCTGACAGAGAATTGGCTTTTGCAAGTATTTTGTAAGTTCCCGGATTGTCAAATTGCTTGGCCTGAAATAATAATTCTGAAGAGCCTGAATAAATTTTTTCATTTGCGGGATTTATTATTTGAATATTAACACTTGAATTAAATAAATTGTTTTCCTGATCAAAAACAAAAGCGCCTATTCTTGTTTCTTCTGACTGGTAGAGAGAATTCTTTTCAAGATTAATTTTTATTGTTTTTGGAATTTGCAGGACATTTATGCGAAGTGTTTTTTCATCTTTTATTGCGCTGTCGTCAGCGCTTATTAGAATATCTATTGCTCCAGCAATATCTGCAGGTATAGCAATAGAAGAGATTATCTTGTCTTTGACATTTTGAGATATTTTTTTTATGGACTGCGAATTCTTTTTCAGCTCTACTGAAAGTTTTTTTTGCTCTTTGCCAGCAAGATTGCCTGTTATTTTAATCTGCTCTTCAGGAAGATAATCTGTTTTATCTGTTTCTGCAGAGAGAATTATTTTTCTGAATATTTTAAACTCCTGCGAAGATTTTTCTTCCAGAATCTGATTTTGGAAATTCTTTACCTTAAAATCAATCCGGCAGATGCCTTTTAGCACCTCGCTTATTGGAAACTCTGGGACAACAAGGTTTTGGATTGCTTCCCCGTTTGATGGTGTGTTGAAGTATTCAAGCTCAAAGTTATTGCATATTATGCTTGAGGAGAATATAGCGTTTTTATCCATATTGATAAGAGAAACTCCGACCGGTATTTTTTCATTTTCTAAATAGGTTTCCAGCGGTTGTTTTGTTATTATTATTTCAGCAGCTGCAATAGTTGCATTAAATATCAATGCTGTAAAAATAAGCGCGAACAATATCTGTTCTTTTTTCATGCTCAATTAAGCAATAAGTCTTTTTTATATTTAACTATAGTCAAGGACAATAATATTTTACCATCTTTATTGTCCTCTTCTATCCTATCAAACTCAAAGAGTTTGAAGCCTCGAAAATCCAAAATGTTCATTGGATTTTCTTAGTAGCAAAGGCGTATCCGCGGTCAATTATCAACGTCCTTTGCTATACGGCTCTTTTTTTCAGATGGGGGCAGTTTGGAGAAAAGCACTACTTTTTTGTTGTTCTACTGAAATATGCAAAAAAATTTGCGAAAGATTTATATAGGGGTGTTTTGTTTATAAAAATGAAAAAGATGGTTTCACAAAAAGTTTTGACTGGTTTGTTGGTGGTGTCGCTTGTTTTGCTTGTAATAAGTACTTTATTGACATTTAATGTTGTTTCTCAGGCAGGCGTCATAAAGGAAAAAACACTTATTATTGATGAGTCAGACAGCAAGCAGCAAGCGTCTGTCGGAATCATAATTGCGCCTTCTGCTCCAACGGAGAATGCTTCAGAAACTGCCGGAGAAGGAGAGTAAGATGGCAGAGAATAATAAAACCCTTGTTTATTTGACTATCTTTATTTTATTAGTGGTTGCGATAAATTTTGGCTATGTTCTGGTAAAAGTTGCGCCTAAAATCAGCGGTAGGGCCGTTGATACTGCTGCGGTAAATGTAACAATAAACCAAAAGGTTTCTGCTAATTTTTCTGTTGCTTCAATAAGTTGGGGGAGAGGTTCGGTTGATGTTGGACAAACAAATGCTACCTTAAATACCAGTGGTACGCCTACTGTAACAAGAGGTAATTGGTCTACTGCAGGAGTTTCTGATTTACAGATGGTTAATAATGGAAATGTGAATATCTCGCTCGATATAAAAACAAATGTAGGAGCAGCAGCATTTATAGGGGGGACAAATCCAAACGTAACTTTCATTGTTCGTGATGCGTTTACTTATGCAACAACTTCGGTTAATTGTGTGAATGGAACTGTTGGTGGAAGCGGCCTTTGGGGTAATTCTGTAGGGTATTATAATTATACGGATGCTAACACTACTAGTCCTGGAACAAGGTTTTGCGAGGTTTTTCCTTTTGAAGATAGCAAGGATGATTTAAACATAAGCGTTTTTATAAGAGTTCCATATGATACGAATAGTTCTGTAACTGGAGCTGCAGCTGAAAATAG
>CAYITH010000015.1:0-10130 GCA_964366295.1 Candidatus Woesearchaeota archaeon
GGTTTGAAAATAACAAAAAATTCTGCGATTATATCCATGAAAGGAGCGAAAGGGCGCAAAAAGACTCAAAAATTTTAAATCAACAAATTTATAATTATGCAAGAACCTTTGCATCTGCAAAAATTTCTTTGCTGAGAGAATTAGGAGTTGTAAAAGATAAAAGAAATGATTATACAATAATTGGAAGCCTGTAGGTGATAAAAATGACCGAAGAGTATGTAAACACGCCTCAAAATGATCTGAGGCAAATAGAACAAATTGCAAGAGAGTATGAAACTGAGAAAGGGATAGCGCATGGGCTCCAGAAAGATGCAATACAGAATGGGGTCGGAGCAAGGATTTCTGGAAATGAGCCAAATTCCTATAAAACTTGGGCATTTAGATTTAAGCTTATCAAAGTCAATGGTAAACCTGCACTGTCTTTTACTGATGAAGGAACAACAGGATTGACAGGAGAGATACTTACTGTCCCTCAAATCGATAAGCTATCATCTGAAGGAAAACTGACGCCTGACCAAAATTTAAGCAGGTTTTTGACTAGATTCGATTCTGGTGGCAATATCGGGCCAGGTAGCTTTGGCAGAGGAAAATTGATATTCCAGGCAGCTTCCAAATCTTCCGCAATTCTTTGCGATTCGCTTAGAAGCGACGATTCCAAGTATATTGCCTTTGAGCGAAAACTGGAAGGAAATCGCTTAATTCAAAATGCAATTCCGCATCAAGGAGAGGAGGCTAAACAATTTTTGAACAGAATCAGTAGCGGCGTTTTGATTCCTCTGGACAAGCCCGGAACAAGGATTACTGTCCTTGATTTGAAAGATGAAGTGGTTGACGCAATCAAAAATTCGTTTAGAGAGGACAGCCCGAAACTTATGAATGACTATTCTTCCTCCTTTATAAAAATGATTGAAGAGAGCTGGTGGGAGATCCTACATAAATTTGACGCGAAAATTTTTTTAGAATGGGATGGAAAAATAAAGCAGATTAAGCTGGCAGAGCCATTGAAGTCCATTGTCGTTGCGCAAGACAATGAGAATAGATGGAGAGTCTACAGGCAGAACAACATTTCAGTAGTTGTCCAGAACATAACATATAAAATAAAAGAATTGAGGCTGGCTTTATCACCTGATCCGCTTGATGAAGAAATGAGGGGCTTCTGGATTCAGAGAAAAAGAATGAAAGTGGGGGACATTAAGGGAATAATCCCTCATCATACTGTGTTCAAAAAAATGTGCGGATATGTAATATTGGATTCCGAATTAGAAAGTGAAATTGAAAAGAGCGAAGGCACAACTCATTATAGCTTTAATTTTAAGCATAGTGCTCCAAGCCAAATTAGGGGGGTTGTAAATGCACATCTGCAAAAATTTCAGGAGCAATTGGGCATCCGAACAACAAGCGATGCAGGTCGAGCCCAGCAGGATATGATTGATGCCATGAAAGAAATAAATGAGGCTGCGAGAAAGCTTGGACTTATTTCAGAATTCTTTTCAGGAGTTCCAACGAAAGATGTAGAAATTACTATTAAAACATTTCAATTGCCAAATAGCCCATCCAAAAGGATAGACTTTGGGGATTTGGTTGGCCCGATTGTCTATCAAGTGCAAAACAACTCAGCCAAATTGCAACAAGTTGAATTTTTCTTGACAGCAGAGCAAAGAGGCAATGAAATCAAAACAAAATCATTGAAAAGAAAAGAATTCAGCCTTCAGCCTCATGAAAGCAAGAATGTTGAATGCGATGCCTTCAGTTTCACGAGCAATGGGTTCAGGAATTGTGAGGAAATAATTATATTCGCTAAAGTAAACGACAAGAACACAGGGGATAAAATTTGCCAAGTCTCTAGAATGCTTTGGCTGGGGGTCGAAGAGCCGCCAACAGAAGAAAGCCCCTTTTCAGTCACCGCCTATACTCCATTATTTCCAAGACCGAAATCAAACCGAGTTGAAATGACAGAGGCCATTAGGAATATTCGTTTTAAGGTAACAAACAACAGCGGTTGCGATGCCAAAATTAATGTAGATTTGGTGGCGAGGAAAGTACCCAGCGCATCTGGCGATTACAAGATTTTGAAGGAAATGAGAATTGAAAGGGATTATTTATTGCCTGCGATGTCTGACAAGGAATTTGCTCAAGATGCATTGGACATTTCAGAAGACAGCTTTCTTGTTGTAAATAATGCACCAGCAAATGCAGAAGAGCGCAAATGCGAGATTCACTTCAGCGCAAGGCTTGCAGAAAATTTGCCGCAACTTAATATGACCAAAGGCGAATATCTTGGGAAAAAGAACATAGTTTTCTATGTTGGAATGGATCCTCCTGGACGCTCAATTTTCAATAAAACTTTGAGGTCTGATGACGCTAAAAATGGCAAGCGCTCATGGCATGAGGGAGACAGAGCTTCTGGATATACATTTTATCTAAATGGCGGCCATCCTTCCTATGTGTTTACAGAATCCTATCCAAGTGAAGTAAAGCAGGAATACATCAAAGAGCAGATGTTGTGCCAAGCATATGTTATTGCTGTAAAGGAAAAGGAGTATACAGGGGTAGTCGAAAAATTCAAGCATGACCTTACAGATGAAAATATTACTCCTGAGGATGCCTTCCTTAAGCTTCATGAAATTGTTGGAAAGGCCTTAATTGAGCTGAAATAGAATGGCCATTATTGTCAAAATTGGGGATGATGGAAAGTTTATCTATGATTCAGCTAAGGGAGTAGGATTTTCTGAAGAAGATAAAGAATTGGCGATAAGGCTGAATTCTGTTATTAAGAACAAGATGGAGAAATTGATTGAAAAATTTCGGAAATCCAGAATTGTAAAAGGAAACGGGAATAGGAATAAAGCAGAAGTATATTGGGAATTTGGAAATGTCTTAAGAAAGATATTTTTTGAATCTGGATTGGTAGATGTGAGTGAAAAAAAGCTGTTCTGGCAGAATGTAAAGCTTCATGCACCTGAAAATTTATTGGCTAAAGACAGGGGGCCAAATAGAATACACATCGCATATTGCTTTAGGCTCGCAGGCTATCCAAAAAATCTCGCATTAAAGCGGGAATGGAGTGAGTGGGTGTATCTGTTCGACAGCCCGTTTGTCAATAGGGAGGACCGTTTTGACGCTTGGGATAAAACAAAACTTGAAAAAGAAAAGGATTATACTACAAGGAAGAATACTCGCTTATTCATACAATGCCTGAATTCTATCCTTAAAGACATAGAAACGAAAGATTTGGATGATGAAGAGTTGCTGAGGTGCTATGAAGGTTCATGGATTTTATCAAAAAAGCTGATTGAAAACTTAGACTATTCAGATGCAGAAAACTTTAAAATTAAGCTTAGGGCAACTATTTCAAATAAAAAGAATTCTATTGGGCAACTCATAGAAGGGAAGATTCAGCCGGAGGAATTTGCGAATGAAATATTAAAGTCTTTATAATAACATAAAATTTATATGGGGCTAGGAAAAAGTTTGCAAAATGGAGTTTACTGGAATTTTAGAAGATAAAAGATGCAATACGCTATATGAAGGTATAATTGATAGAAATAGAGTATATTGGAAAAAATTCAGTGGACCTGAAGATATCATAAATTGGATCAGAAATTTTTCTAACATAGATGAAGCATATTTAGCCCTTAAGCTGGCAAATAATATTACCTACTATAATAAGTCAGAGATTAAAACACTTGCTATGGAAATACTAAAAAATCATGTAAAGCAACACTTGGCTTCAACAGGCCACCTAAATAATGCTTCTTTATCTCTTGACGATAATTTTAGGGACTTTATAGAAAATAAATCTTTATTTGTAGGTTTTGGCTTGACTGGAGATAGCGGAGCTGCTATTTCATATAATATTCACAAAGCTTATTCAGGTCACTACAATTTAAAATGGAGACAACTTTCTGAATTTTTGCTCTCTGGCGAATCTTTAGAAAATATAAGATACATTTTTCTCTTTGATGATTTTGTTGGTAGTGGCAATCAAGCAGTAAATTTTTGGAACCGAGAGATGGGGAATGAAGAACGGACTTCATCTCTAAATTCAATCAAAGAAAGACATTCTTATCTTGAATTTTTTTACTTAGCTTTAGCAGGTTGCAAAGAAGGAAAGGAATTTATAGAAGCAAGAATTCCTGTAAAAGTGATACTTGGAGAGGAATTTGATGAAAGTTATAAATGTTTTTCATCAACATCCAGAATTTACACTGAAATTACAGAACGCCAACAAGCAAGAATCATAATGGAAACTAAAGGGCAAACTCTTGAACCTTTACATCCTTTGGGGTACAACAATATGCAATTAGCTGTTGCATTCGACCACTCTACTCCAAACAATAGCTTACCGGTCATTTGGAAAAAAATAGAGGGTGTCTGGTCCCCACTTTTCGAGAGGCTTGAATAATGGAACAAAAAATAATTGGAAGCCGATTTGATCCGAAAAGACCTTTTGACGCTCTTAGAGCAGAAGATTTAGGTGAAGATCTCTATGAATTTTATGCCCCTCTTGAAAATCTTATAAGAAAAGTATCTGGAGTGGATATTAAAGGAAGCAGGTCTTCTTTTTTGATTGGTGGGAGGGGAACTGGAAAAACAATGTTCTTAAAATTTTTGAGTTTAGAAATGCAATTAAAGGATCATATAAAGAGGAAACTTAAAACAGATAAACTTATCAAAGATTTGACACAAGATGAAATCCTAGGTTTTTTAGAAAGTACTGGTTTTATTGGCTTATACCTTCATTTTAGATCAACGGAATACGATTCCATTACTGGAGAAGTGAAGCACTTGTTTGGACCTTATCTTTCAATGAAGATATCTGAACAATTTATTAGAGCCTTAATAATATTTAAACAATGTGGGTTGGTATCTGAAAAGGAAGAAAAGTTGCTTGTTAATTATTTCTTAAAGTGTGTTAATAGCACTTCCTCTGCCGCCAATACGCTTAATGACTTAATAGATTATATCAGAGAGTCCTTTTTATCTGAATTTGAGTTAATTTTTGAAAAAAATGCGTATTATACCATTGAGGAAATCAAAAAAGAGTATATTATCCCTTCGGTAATATCTGCTAAATTGATTTATGGATTTCCACAATACACTTTTTCATTGTTAAAGTTTCTAGAGAAAAAGTCATTATTTATTATGTTGGATGAATTAGAGTTTTTAGATGACAATCAATTAAGCTATATTGGCAAATTAATTAAGGATAGTGATGAAACTCCAGTTATTTTTAAGATAGGGTCAAGAAATATGCCAGCAGTTATTCCAGTTGGTTCTAGTGGTGAAGTCCTTCAAGAAACTGATGATTTTAGAAGAATAGACATTACAGACTCCTTAAATGCAGCACATAGCGGTAAAAAAACCGATTATGAAAACTTGATAAAGGAAATACTAAATACTAGATTAAGGAAAAGTGATTATTTTAAATCTCTAAATATATTAAATATAAACTATTTGTTTCCCCCAATAACAATAGAAGAAGAAGCTATTGCGCTCGTAAAAGGAAGAGGTCAACATTGGGCATCTTTTAGCAATTATCTAAAGAAAGATGAAAGTTTAGTGGACGAAGAAATTAGAAAAATAATTGACTATCTAAAATACCCCTCAAACCCCGTTATAGAGAAATTAAATATGTTGCTTTATTATAGAAAATTTCAACTAGAAGAAATCAAAAAATTGTATTCTGATTATTTAGATGGCAAAGAAGGCCAATATAAGACACTATACCAAAAAAATGCGCTAAACCTTTTATTCCAATTATATAGTGATTATAGACCCAATGAGAAAAAATATGTCGGAATTGACGTTTTTATACATCTATCTTCTGGGGTTATAAGGAACGCAATAGAACTATGCAACAGCGCTTTAAATACTGCATATAATTACGGGTTCTCCCCAAATGAAGGTAGTTCAGTTGGTCCAGAATATCAAGACCGTGGAGTCAAAAATTACTCTAAACTCCAATATGAAAGGATGCAACGAATAAAAAAAGGAGCAGGGCTAAAAGTACAAGAACTTATTAAAGAGATAGGATCTATTTTTAGGAAACTTCACTTAAATAGGTACTTAGTTGAACCAGAACCAACACATTTTGAAATTAATTATTCCGAATTAACAGGGGATGCAAAAGAAATTTTTGATGCGGCAATAAATTATTCGTGTCTTCAAGAAAAGACTCCAATGGAGCCCAAGAGTAAATATGATATTAAGAATAGGGATTTTATATTAAACAGGATTTATGCTCCTTGGTTTAAAATTTCTTATAGAGTAAGAGGTAGAACATTCATTTCAGCAGACCAAATTACTAGGCTTATAGAGGGTAGTTATAAAGAAAAAGAAGATGTTCGAAAAGAGATAATAATAAATAACATTAAAAAAAATGCTGATGCTGAAATTTTTTATCAAAAAAATCTTAGTTATTATCTTGAACAAGAAAAAAATGGAATTGATTAAAGATTTTTCAATTTTAGATTTTGAAGATTTTTCCGAAGATAAAAATTGGGATATTTTAATTACTTGCGGGAGTTTCGAAGAGCGATGCACAAGATTTCCATATCTTTTAAGTCTAAGCAATGCCTCAATTGATCAAACTATAGTATTTAATTATCTTGAAGAAGATAAAAATAATAAAAAGAGGAATAATATTAATGCGATTAACTCAAATCTTTCAAAAATATCTCGAAAAAATTTAGTTTTTAATTCCGGTAGTGTTTCGAAACCTTCAGAAGGAATAAAGGAGTTCCTAAAATTTCTAAAACAAAACTCAATTGAATTAAATAACAAAAAAATAGTTGTAGATATATGTACATTTACAAAACCGTATCTCTTCGTTTTATTTAAAGTTTTAAAAGAAATATTTCAACTTAAAAGAGTAGATATTGTTTATACTGAACCAAGATATTACAAGAATAAGGATGAACGAAGTGATGAAATTGTTATGACAGAAGGGTTAGATAGAATACAATCTATACCTGGCTTCAGAGGAAGTCCTTTAGAGGCTCAAAATGTATTAATTGTGATATTGGGCTTTGAAGGAAAAAGATCTTTAGAAGTATTTGAAGAAATTGAACCAAATATCACCTTTGCCATTAATGGTTTCCCGTCTTACAAAGCTGGATGGAATCAGATTAGCCTAAATGAAAATATTAAATTTTTAGATTCATCAGGGGCTCATGAACATCTATTTTTTGCTCCAGCAAACAACCCTTTCGAAACCAGAAATTTAATAGATAGTATAATTAATGAAATTTCTGAAACTAAAAATAAAAATATAATCATCGCTCCATTAGGTAGTAAAATGCAAGCATTTGGTGTGTTGCTTTTTGCATTAAACTTCAAAAATATCTCGGTGGTTTACCCATTCCCCTCATCCTATAAAACAGATAGGTCAGATGGGGCAGATAAAACTTGGATTTTTAGGACAAGCCTTTAATAGATAGTTTAGCTAAAATTTTTTTTGATGTGGTTTTCTTTTTAATTACGTCGTGCTCCCAAATACGAATAACTTCCCATCCTTCTTTCTTTAATAGTTTATTTATTTTTTTATCTCTGCCCACATTTCTTTTGATTTTTGGCAACCAGTATTTTTTATTGGATTTTGGGGCTGTATAGCATTTATGGCATTTATGCCAAAAACATCCATCAACAAATATTACAATCTTTTTTTTCTTGCTGGCAAAATCTGGGTTTCCATGTATTTTTTTTGGCTGGTATCTAAAATGTCTCCCTACGAGAGCATTTTTTAGAACTAGCTCCGCAGCAGTTTTATTTGAGCGGATTTTTGACATTATTTGGCTTCTTGTTTCTTTGCTAAATGTGTCTGGCATATTGAACCAAGATTAACATGAATTTATTAATTTAGAAGCTTTTAATAATCTCATTTCCCAAAGCTTCCGCCAACAATGGTGGCACGACATTAGCCAATTGTTGCTGTTGAGAGCTTATGCCCCCCTCAAAAATAAAAGAATCGTTAAATGATTGTAGCCTCGCCGCTTCCCTAATAGATAGTCCTCTATTTTCAAAAGGATGAATTAGCATGGCCTTTCTAAAATTGGCGATAGTATTTGCAGGCTGGTTTGGATCCAACCTTTTATATAGATAACTATGGCCTCCAAAATTTCTTACACAATTTGATTTAAGATAATCTGGAAGAATACTCCAATTTCGTCCAGGAGGTATTCTAGTGTACCTATCTATGATTAATTTGCTGCTTCTAGTTATAGTGTGGTTATACACTTTTTTTGCTTTGCCTCTCATTTTTTGCTGGTATTTATTATTTGGCTTTGCTTTATATTCACATATTTCATAACCTTTTGTTTGATTGTCTATTTCAGGCAAATCGCTTAAGGCTTCCCCAACAGTTATATAGGGCTTTTCCGGAATTCCAAATTTTTTTTCTGGAATGTCCATTTTATGCCCCAAGCGGTTTCCAATAAAAAAAACCCTATTCCTTTTTTGTGGAACTCCATAATCTGCTGCGCAAAGTGGAATAAAATTTACAGAATATCTGTGTCTCCTCATGTTTTTAATAATGGAGTTTGTGAATGAGCCGTTGTTCATATTTATCAGGCCCTCAACATTTTCCATTATAAACCATGAAGGCTTAATTTTTTTAACTAATCTGATAAATTCAAAAACTAAATTATTTTTTGGATTATCTGCGGTTCTTGTTTTAATATTGGCCAAAGAAAAACCTTGGCAAGCTGGCCCACCGACGACCACATCAATTTTATCTGTGCCACATATTTGAAGTATTTCATCAGCTTCTAAGCTACAAATATCTTTTAAGATACAAGGTACTTCTGGAAAATTTTTAATATATGTATTTCTGCAATGCTCATCTATATCATTAGCAGCTAAAATATTGAAACCAGCTTTTTTGAATCCCGAACTCATTCCTCCGGCTCCTGCAAAAAAATCAATTAATGAGGGTTTATTGGTCATAGTTAGCCTCTTTTACTTAATTTATTTCTTCTTATCAAAAAATTCCCTAATTATTCGCTTAACCGCATCAGCTTTATTTTTAATCTCATGTTCTGCTTTGAAAACTTCTATATTCTTATTCTCAGTAGAATCAAAATTTATAGTAATTTGTGGCATTTTACTATGAAATATAGTTATTTACTATATAAATGTTTGTATTGATCGCAAGCTCCAAAATCTTATAGTCTTTTCATCTCATCCTCAAACTCAACATATTCAGCTCTGTCAAGATTAAAATATCTGGCTGATTCTTCCATTATTTCTTCCACTAATACCAGCATTGTTTCCAGAAGCTCTGCCCTGTCTTCTGAAATGCCTTGGTCAGATTCTTCAATCTCATCAATTCTTGTAAAATCATAGATTTCTTTCCTTGCTTCTTCGGGAAGCTTATTCAGCTTTTTTATTGTGTCGCCTGTAAGCATTTCAATCTCTTCCAAATTTTCCTGTAGTGATGTAAAAGCATTAGTAATTTTCATGTAAGCGTTCCTATCATTGCCTTTATATTTTAAGGTATCAGAAATTTTGATAATTTCGTCCAATTCTCTCTGAACACCTTTTGTAGATTCAAACTTGGAGAATTTCTTAGCCAATTCATTTAGCTTTTTCAAATTATTAACAGCATTCTTGGCAAGCTTTGAATAATCAATTTTCTTTCTCATAGTTTTATCTGTTTTTCTGTCTTTTCTTCCTTAATCGGTTTGCCTTTACCCCAGCCAGAATAATACATAACAGATTTTTCCTTCCTTACTTTAAAGATTGGCTTCTTTTTCTTTTTAGCTTTTTCTTTAGCCACCTCTTCGTCCAAGATTTTAAGCAGTCGTGTATCCATTTTTGAAAAAGCAAGTTTTACTTCTATAAATAATTTCGCATAAAAATCGTAATAGTCCGTAAGCCCCCGATTCAGTTTCAGTTTATAGTTTCGCAAAGCCCCCGATTACACTAATTATAATAAAAAATTTTGTTTAATCTTTGTTATGTGACAATTAAAATAATTTCTATTTTTATTTTTTCTGTGAGATTAAACGAAGGCAGCAACTAAAAAGAATTTATGGTTTACGATGATTTTGTCGTCGGCAACTCAAAAATTGATTTTAACAACTATTAAACGCAGTTTTAATTGCTGTTTAATAGGTGTTAAATATGTT
>CAYITH010000016.1:0-6607 GCA_964366295.1 Candidatus Woesearchaeota archaeon
TTTTTTGTCTTCGACAACCAGCATTTTCAGTCTTTCAAAATTCGCAGCAAGCTGCAGGGTATTAAACCCAAATTTTGAAATGAAAACACATAAGATAACTGAAATTGAAAGAGAAATGATAGTGCCCAAACATACTCCAGATATAAAGAGTGCGGTATCTTACCTTGCTTCAATAAATATTGAAACTGAAAAAACACCTGTTGAGATGAAGAGAGAGGCAGAAGAAGTATTTTATAAAGAATGAAGTTTTATTTAAAAATGATTAAGCAACTTTTTCAGCTTTATCTTCCTTTTCTTCATCTTTCTCAACCTGTTTTTCAACAGGTTTATCGACCGGCTTCTCAATAACTTCCAACTCTAAGCCGAGAATGTCTAAAAACTTTGGCTTAAAATGCTCAATCAACGGCTTAAATCCTGCATTAACATTGAAAATTATTTTTTTGTCTTTTATCTCAAATGGCAGTTCAAAGCGGAAATAAGCTAATACAAGAGTTTTAGCTTTTTCCTGTATATCGGTTATTTTTTTCTTTATTTTTAGCGAATAAACAACGTTTTTTCCGGCGAGAGGATTGTTAAAATCTACAGTTACTCTGCCTCCAGAAATAGCACTTATCTTGCCGAGCATTGTGTCAAATACATAAGTTTGGCCTTGAATGGGGAGAATATCTTTTTTAATAAATACGCTGTGAGGCATTATCTTAACAAGTTCTCTTTGCCTGACTCCGAAAGATTCTTGCGGTGTTAATGATAGAGTATAGTCATTTCCCCCTTCCTTGCCAATTAAAAAGGAGTCTATTACCGGCAGAATCATGCTTTCGCCAAGGCAGATTACTAATGGGCGAGTCTTTATATCTAAACCTATTTTTTCTGCTTCTTGCTTGAGATTAGTGTCAAAGATTTCTCCTTCCTGAGTCTTACCAACAAACTCTAATTCTATGAAATCATTTTTTTGGAGCATAATTTTGCAGGGAGAACAAGGTTTATAAATGTATTTTAATTTTGGAAAGAATGAGCTTTAAGATTATAGATGCTTATGATGCAAAATCCGGCAGCGCGATAATCGTAGATAATGCTCCATGCATTGTCAGGAGCAATGACATCAGCAAGTCCGGAAAGCATGGAGCGAGCAAGTGCAGAATAGAGGCGATAGGCATATTTGACGGGAAAAAAAGAGTAATTGCTGTGCCGGGGCATGAGAGATTTGATGTTCCCTTGATAGAAAAGAAAAAGGCGCAGGTGATGTCTGTGGCAGGAGACAAAGCAACTGTAATGGACTCTGAAAGTTTTGAAACTTTAGAGGTGCTAATTGCTGAAGAGCTAAAGGAAAATGTCAAGGAAGGCTCTAATGTTGAATACTGGATTATCGGGAATGAGAAAAAAATAATGAGGAGCGGATAAATGATAACTGCAAGATATAAACCTGCTGAAAATAGAAATAATACTAAACTAAAAAAAGAACAATATGAAAGTATGATTAAGCAACTTGAAGAAAAAGAGATAGTAACAGAGGTCCGTGTAGATTCTGAGAATGGAATATATTTTATTGATCAACCAAATCCGGATGGATTTACTGGGTGTATTGTTTTACAGAATCCGGAATATATCCATGTAGAGGAAGGTCCAATCCGTGTAATTAGCGGTAATAAAAAAAATCAACTGAGATTATTTTCCTTACTTGAAGGAATATTAAAAACCTCATTGGAGGAGATAAAATAAAATGGCAAAGATAATTGCTTCGAGCAATAGGCTTTTCAAAAATGTTTTTGTATGCAGAAGATGCGGGACAAAGATGAGGGCGACTCCAAAAAAGATAATTGACGGCAAAGTAAAATGCAGAAGATGCTTGGGAAAGGCATTTAAGCCAAAAAGCAAAAAATGAGCTTTTATATTTATGATATTGCGTTTCTTATTCTGGCGACAATAGCTTTGGTGATATTCGTATCAAAAAAGAAAAGGGGGCTGAAAAGAGAAGGATTAATATATTTATACCGGACAAAACTTGGAATAAAATTCATAGAAGAAACGAGCAAAAAATACCAGAAATTTCTTAAAGTTATGCAGTATTTTTCTGTTTTGTGCGGGTATATGCTTATGGCTGGAATAACCTGGCTTCTAGGGCTGACACTTTACACTTACCTGAAATTTCCGCAAATTACTGAACAGATAAAGAGCCCTCCGATATTTCCGCTGATTCCTTATTTTCCAGAATTGTTTGGGCTGACTTCGTTTTTTCCGCCGTTTTATTTTATTTATTGGATTCTGGCATTGGCGATAGTGGCTGTTGTGCATGAGGCAAGCCATGGAGTCTTTGCAAGATTCTACAAGATAAAAGTTAAATCAACGGGATTTGCTTTTCTTGGGCCTTTTTTAGGAGCTTTTGTTGAGCCAGATGAAAAACAGATGCAGAAGAAGCCCATATTTCAGCAGTTATCTGTGCTGTCAGCAGGAACCTTCGCAAATATACTCACAGCAGTACTGGTATTTTTCGCATTATGGGGCATGTTCAACATAACTTTTCAGGAATCTGGAGTTATGATTAAAGGTTATGCTGGAACTTTTGTCAACTTAAGCGATATAGCTTCTGCAAATCTTACACTTGAACAGCCAAATATTTCATATTCTAATAATTTAAGCTTGATTGCCATAGGAGAAAATAAATTTTTTATTTCTCGTGAAAGCATAACGAATCTGCCAATTGATGCAAAAAGAGTTTATCTTTTTTACGACACACCTGCGTTGAGAGTCGGATTAAGCGGAGCATTGACTAAAATAAATGATAAAAAAATAAAAAATATTGATGAATTGCAGAGCGTTATGGAAAAATTCAAGCCAGATGAAAAAATACTGGTTGAAACAAAAACAAAAAACGAAACTAGAACAAATGAGGCAATCTTAGTCGAACATCCTGATAAAATTGGGGCTCCTTTTATCGGCATTGCGAGTTCTGGACAGAAAGGAAGTGCGCTTGGAAAAGTTTTTAGAAGCTTGTTGTTCTTCAATGATCCTTCAGTATATTATGAAAGCAGAAGCAATATTGCAGTGTTTGCATATCACTTCTTGTGGTGGCTGTTTATGATAAACTTTTTTGTGGCTTTGTTTAATATGCTACCATTGGGAATTCTCGACGGCGGAAGATTTTTTATGCTGAGCGTTTTAGCTGTGACAAAATCAGAGAATATTGCAAAGAGAATCTATAAACTTTTAACATATGCAATATTATTATTTTTCATTTTCTTATTTTTTTCTTGGATAATTTCATTATAAGTAAAAATAAAATTCATAGAAAGATATATAAAGAAGTTCTGCATAGAAATATTAAGAAAAAAATTCTTAAAAAGAGGTAAAAATGGCAAAGAAAAAAAGAACTACAAAAAAAAAGAGCAAAAGTTCAAGAAAAAAAAGCAGACGCTGATAAAAAAATTTTATTTTTTTATTTTTTAAATTTTTTTTATATTTAGCTTTTTCTTTTTGATTCTTTATTAATTATCACAAATAAACAATTCCTTGTTTTGTCATGGCGACAAAGCGAATGCCTACAGGCAGGGAGAGAAGAGCGGAGATAAGCGCCATGTGCTCTTTTCCAGAGCCACTTGCTATTGAAAGAGCAACTTCTGTCCCCTTGAACTTTGAACTTAGCTTTTTTACAAGAGTCTCTTTCAACTCGACCAACTTTTCTGTTGAAGATATAGAAATTATCTCCACATTCGGATATGAAGGAAAATCGCCGCCGAATTCGTCTTTTACGAGAACTGCTTTTTCCCATTCTCCGTTTTTTATCAATCCAGAAACCTGGGACCAAGATTCTTGATTATCTGACAGCAAGGCAATAAATTCCATTTGCCAACGGAGTAGATTAGATTTATAAACATTTATATTCTATTATGATAGATGAGCCGAGATATACCTCTTGCTGAGATTACACTGAGAAGATACGAAAAGCCATACCAGACTGATAAAAGAGAGCTCTGCAAGAAAATCTGCCTATCACTCGGCATTCTGCAACCTGGAGACAGCAGAGATATAATGGTCGATGTTCTGCTTGTATTGATTGAGGCAAGGCAGAAAAAAGAAGCGATAAGCTCTCTTGAAATAAAGAAGAGAGTCTTAGAAAAAAGAAAGGAGCATCATAGCGAAATGAATGGAATTGCCGAGAGCAATATCAGAAGGCAGTTAAAAAGACTAAGAGACTTGATGCTTGTTGACAAGAAAGAAAATCTGTATAATATAAGTGAGTTTGCTTCTCTTGAGGAATTATTCGAGAATAAGATAGAAAAATTTCTAGTGCCACAAATAATGCAGAGAGTCAAAGAGTATATTGCGGAGATTGAGAAGACAAATCAGATTTAGATAATTTTTATTGCTCTTAATTTCTTTAGATGCTTTGCGCCAAGGTTTCTATAAGAAACTGAATCAATAGGGTTATCCTTAATAAGATGGGCAATATAATCTCCGCCAAGAAGGTGAGGCACAATCACATAATCTGCTCCTGCAGAGTAAAGCTCTACTGCGTTGTTAATCTGCTCTGATGTAGCAATAAAAACTGCTTTTGAGCTTATCTCTTTAAGCATTGAAATAATAGAAAGATTAACCTCTTGGTCAGGAATTGTTGAAATAATAAGTTTTGCCTTTCCTAATCTTAACTCTGACAAAAATTCAGCATCTGTCGCATCGCCATAGATGCATGGAATATTCTTCTTTGCTAGAGAAAGAATGACTCGCGGATTGCAGTCAGCTACTATGCAGGAAACATTTTTTTCCTTAAGAGCCCGCAGTATGCTTTTGCCCATGCGATGATATCCAAATAAAACAACATCAAAATTAGCGTATTTTGAAATATTTTTTATTTCTTTCTTTCCATCAAATATATTAAGCAGGTATTGAAGCTTATTGAATATTCGATGCGAGTAATATATTCCGTAACTGCTTATGCCGATTGTAATAAGGGACACTAAAACTGCAAGACTCATTAATTCTTGAGATATATGGCCCAGATTAAATCCGAGAAGCATTATTATCAGCGAGAATTCGCTTATCTGGGCAAGACTGGCTCCGGCAAGAAAATTTGTCCTCTTTTTGTATCCGAAAATGCGAAGAATTGACATAACAATAATCGGTTTGCCTACAAGAACAAATAAAGAGAAGATACCTGCTTTTCCCAATAAGGGCAAAGATATTGAGCTTGAAAGCTGGCTTCCAAAGAAAACAAAAAACAGCACCATAAAAAAATCGCGGATTGGCTTGATTTTTCCGCTTAATTCAAGTGTATAATGGGTTGAAGCAAGAGACATTCCGGCTATTAAAGCGCCTATCTCAAGCGAAAATCCTAAATAATTAAATAAAACAGCAAGAGCCAAAGCCCAAGCTATGCCAAAAAGAAATAGCACTTCCTGGCTTCTTGCCAAATATGCCATCAAGCGGTTGAAAAATAAGTAAGATGCAGAGAATATCAGGGAAATAAGAATTATTATTTTTATAATTGAGGCGAATACCGGCAGAAAAGCAGTCGAGTTAATGACTGGAATTATCATTATTGCGAAAGCGGCGACAATGTCTTCTACAATCAAAATACCTAATGCAATCTTGCCGTGGAGAGTGTCAAGCTCTTTTTTGTCTGAAAGAATTTTGACTACAAGAACAGTTGAAGAAAATGCCAATGCAATTGCAATATAAACTGCTGAAGGCGATGCAAATCCTAAAGAAAATGCAATAAGCAAACCTAATCCGCCTGTAACAATAATCTCGCTAAAACCTGCAAGAACAGCTACCTTTCCTACTTCTTTTAAAATGCGAAAATCAAGATTAAGCCCGACGATAAATAACAATAAAGCTACACCAAGATGCGCGAAAAGCTTTATCAAGGCAGAATCAGCATCGCCAATTATATTTAGGGCTAAAGGGCCGACAAGAACGCCTGAAACAAGATAGGCAATTATCGGCGGCTGTTTTATTGTTCGCAAAATAACCGACAACAATGCTGCTATGCCGATTATGATGCTGATGGAAATCATCACCTCTTGAGCCATCAATGGATAAGGGAAGTGTCCCTTATAAAACCCTCTGTTGGAATTGGCGACAAGATAAGTTTATAAATACTCTTTTCTGAAGTTTTTTGCCGATTGGACTACATCAGCACAGCATAATTTCTATGGCTGGATGATATGTAGGAGGCAACAAAAATTGTTTAATGAGAAATATCAAGGCAAAAAATGAAAGAAAAACCAAAAGTTTTTCTACCTCTCAAATTTCCAAAACAAAGGAAAGACAGGAAAGAAAATTTAAGATGAAAGAAAAACCAAAAGTTTTTCTACCTCTCAAATTTCCAAAACAAAGGAAAGACAGGAAAGAAAATTTAAGATGAAAGAAAAACCAAAAGTTTTTCTACCTCTCAAATTTCCAAAACAAAGGAAAGACAGGAAAGAAAATTTAAGATGAAAGAAAAACCAAAAGTTTTTCTACCTCTCAAATTTCCAAAACAAAGGAAAGACAGGAAAGAAAATTTAAGATGAAAGAAAAACCAAAAGTTTTTCTACCTCTCAAATTTCCAAAACAAAGGAAAGACAGGAAAGAAAATTTAAGATGAAAGAAAAACCAAAAGTTTTTCTACCTC
>CAYITH010000016.1:6707-10019 GCA_964366295.1 Candidatus Woesearchaeota archaeon
TCAAATTTCCAAAACAAAAGAAAGACAGGAAAGAAAATTTAAGATGAAAGAAAAATTTGAAAGGGCATTGAAGGAAATAAGAACCCAAGAGAAGAGAAAGTTTGAACAGGCAATTGAACTAATTGTAAATTTAAAAAATTTTGATATAAAAAAGGAGTCTGTAAATCTCTTTGTCAGCATTCCGCATAAGATAAAAAATTACAGCTTCTGCTTTTTTGGAGAGAAGACACACGCTGGAATTGAAACTATAACTCCTGAGCTGCTTCAAGTATATAAAGAAAAAAAGAAGGCGAAGAAGATAGTAAGAGATTTTGATGCATTTATTGCTTTTGCCAAGCTGATGCCGCCACTGGCTACTGCTCTTGGAAAATATTTGGGGCCTGCCGGCAAAATGCCTGCGCCTCAGCTTGGAATCGTTGCGAGTGAAACAGATGATGCAATAAATGCAATGAAGAAAAAATATGAGACAACCCTGCGTGTTAGAACTAAAGAGCCATCACTAAAAATAAAAATTGGGCGGGAAGGAATGAAAGACAGCGAGATAATTGAGAATATCCTTGCTGTGTTTGAAGCAATTGCAAGCACATTGCCGAAAAAGAAAGAGAATGTAGCGAGCGTTTTAATTAAAACAAGCATGGGAAAACCCATAAAGGTGGAATATGGATAAAAAAAGAACAAAACCTATTCCTGAAGCTAAAATAAAATCTGCTGAAAAACTTAAGAAACTTTTCTCTGAAAGCAAGACCTTGCTGGTTGTTAGCGTGAAATCCCTGCCTGGAAGCCAGTTCCAAGCCATAAAGAAAATACTTCGCGGAAAGGCAGAAGTAGTTTTTCCAAAAAAGAAGATGCTTAAAATGAGCATGGAGAAAGCAGGAGTCAGTGAGATGCTGCCCTATGCTCAGGAAGACTGCGCATTTCTGTTTTCAAAACTTGACCCTTTTGAATTATCACTTATCCTTTCTGAAAATAAAACTGCTGTAAGGGCTAAAGTAGGGCAGATAGCAAATGAAGACATAGCCATAGAAGCAGGGCCTACGGATTTAGTTCCCGGGCCAGTTATTTCTGAACTTGGGGCGCTTGGACTGAAAATAGAAATAGTTGAAGGAAAAATAAATATAAGAGAAAGAAAAGTCATAGTGAAAAGCGGACAGGCAATATCCGATAATGCTGCAGGAATAATGGCAAAGTTTGACTTAAAGCCTTTTTATGTGGGTTTTATTCCGCTATCTGCTTATGACCTCAATGAAAAAAAACTGTATAAAGATGTCAGAATAGAGAAAGACAAGATTCTTGCAGAAATTAAAGGAGCGTATTCAAGGGCGTTGGCATTTGCGGTTTCAATGGCTTATGCGACAAAAGAAACTATCGGCTTCTTAATTGGAAAAGCCGGAATGCACGAAAAAGCATTATCAAGTTTAGTTGAAAAAAATGTTCAACAAAATCCTGGAGGATAAAAATGGAATATGTATACGGCGCTTTGTTACTGCATAAGCTTGGAAAGCAAGTGGAAGCTGAAAGCTTGGCGAAAGTTGTGGCTGCTACTGGAGCAAGTGTAGATGAGTCGCAAGTCAAGGTTTTAGTTACCGCGTTAAAAGGCGTTGACATCGACAAAGAGCTGGCATCGGCAAGCCTTATGGCTGCAGCACCAGTAAGCGGAAGCAGTGCAAGCGAGAAAAAGGAAGAGAAAAAGGAAGAGAAAAAGGAAGAAGCTGCTGAAGGCTTGTCTGCATTGTTCGGCTAGAATTGTAGAACAAAGGCAGGCAGGCTTTGGTTAGTGAGAGCTTCTTCCGAATTGATAGCTTGGCGTGGAAAGAGCTTAAATGATAAGAGGATTAGCAAATTCGTTAAACCTTTCAAGTATTCCATTTCTTAGTTTAAATGTATCTCCATGTTCTGCGTGGGAAAGCCAACCGGCTAACTTAGAGGATAATGTTTTGTAAAGTTCCTCATTTTTATTCAATCCAGCTAAGCCTCTCCAAATATCCAGTCGGCGTTTAATCTCCTTGATAGAGGATTGTTTTAGAAGTGAATAATAATAAAAGATGCGAAAACCCAAAAATTTAACTCCGCTATGCAACGGGATTATGCCTGACTTTTCTTTATGAACCTCTAATTGAAGCCCATATTTTAAAAAGAGTTTTATGACTGAAAAACATCGTTCTAAAAAGTCTCGATTATTATGAAGAATAACAATATCATCAACATAACGAATGTAATATTTTAATTTCAAGCTATGTTTGCAAAAATAGTCTAATTCGTTTAGATAAACATTGGCAAAGAATTGGCTTGTATAATTACCGAGGGGCATGCCCCTGCCATAGATTTTTGCAGGATAATTTCTTAAAATCTTCCGGATTAACTCGATAAACTGCCCATCTTTTATCTTTTTGGATAGGAGGTCAATTAAAATTTTGTGAGCCATGCTTTCGAAATACTGCTTAATATCTATTTTTAATGCGTAGCCAGCGATATAATTATTGTCTTTTATTCCTTTTAATTTCTTTCCGTTATGGCTGACTTTTCTTTTGAAATAGTTAAATCTTTGTATCGCTTTGTGATGGCCTTTTCTTTTTTGGGAAGCAAAACTGTCATAAATAAATATTGGCTCAAAAATTGGAGAGAGAATATTAATAATGGCATGATGCACGATTCTATCTCTGAAATCGGATATATAAATAACTCTTGATTTTGGGTCTCGGATAATAAGCTTACTCAAACTTTCTGGAATATAGGAACAATTCGACAAATCTTCATGCAGTTCTTTTAGGTTTGCTTCCAGATTTCTCTCAAATTCTATAACATAGTCTTTTTTCTTTTTGCCTTTTCTTGCTTTTTGCCATGCAAGAGATAGATTCTCCAAAGAACATAATTGTCCGTATAATCTTTTGTAAGTTTTCATATCATTAATTTTAAGCCACTAGCCTTGGGCTATTCCGAGCGAGGAATTCGAGTTAGACGGCTCCCTATTGCAATTGAGATTAGCCCTGTCAGAGTCCACATTGAACCTCGCGACTATTGTAGCGCAAACACCAAGTTGCACTGCAAGTTTAGATTTCATTCAAATGCTTCCCCAAGGCATTATCATTATTACTTGCTATCCTTGCTGTATTTTATGGCAATTTTTTGAGAGTTAAATTGCACTATGCCTGCGCCTGTGGCCCAAGTTATTGTTTCTCATTATCTATTTAGGATAGGTATCAAAACAATCTGCTAGGGCAAATAACTGCCAATTTTTTAGATTAAAAATGTTTGCCTCAATTTTTTCGCGTGGCGCTCCGCGCCACAAAACGCACCCCGAGCGAGGAATCCGAG
>CAYITH010000017.1:0-9882 GCA_964366295.1 Candidatus Woesearchaeota archaeon
TATTATAATGCTTTGCTCGATAAGGAGCAAAATCTTGAGAAATACGAAAGTCAAGAAGAGTTCTTTGGAAAATTAAAACAAATTCCAAAATTTAATCTAGTTCTGTGTAAATTACTCAAGAGAAATATAGTTGGAACAAACAAGTTTTACTACATTATTAAGGAAGATGATATAAATATGGCGGTGGATATGGTTGAAAATGCTTGCGACAATAATTTCGATGTTTCTATTTTAGTGTCTGGTGATGGGGACTTCGTTCCTGCTGTTCGTTCTGTAAAGAAGAAAGGCAAAATTGTGAAGAACATTTATTTTAAGAATAGCTCTTCAAGAAACCTTAAGAACTTTTGTGATGAATCATTTGAATTAACAAAAGATATTTTGAATAACTTTTTTGAAATTTTTTCTACTAAAAAAGGCAATGAATAATAACTTGTTTTTAGAAATGGCGAAATGTGAAAAGCACTCAAACATCATAAACCATTTAAACTGTTGTTGTTGGTATTTTAGATGGAAATACTGCCTTATATTTATCTAGGGTATATGTTTGTAGGATTGTATATATTTTTCCTGTTTGTTTTTATTTATTACAAGAATCGAAAGGAGTTGTTTGCTTATCCTAGGAATGAGAAAGAATATACAATATCTGTTTTGATTCCCGCTTATAATGAGGAAGATGCGATTGGAAATACGATTGAGGCTGTGATGAGTTCTACTGTTCCTTTTAAAGAAGTTATAGTTATAAATGATGGGAGCAGGGACAAAACAGCTGAAATTGTCAGGATGATGATGAGGCAGCATAAGAACCTGAAGCTTTTTGACAAGCTGAATTCTGGAAAAGCTGATTCGTTAAATCAAGCGATTAAAATTGCTAAGGGAGAGCTTATTGCAGTAGTGGATGCGGATTCTTATCCTGAGGCGACAGCAGTGGAAAAGATGCTCGGTTTTTTTAATGATGGGAAGGTGGGGGCTGTGACCTGCGCGATTTTAGTGAAAAATACAGACACTTTTTTGGGCAAGCTGCAGGCAATAGAATATCGTGTTATTGCTTGGACGCGCAAGCTATTAGGCTGCATAGATTCGATATATGTAACTCCGGGGCCATTGGCGATTTATAGAAAGAGAGTTTTTTTGGAAGCAGGAGGATTTGACACTAAAAATCTTACAGAGGATATTGAGCTAACCTGGCATCTTGCTGAGCTTGGCTGGAGAAGGGAGATGTGCCTTGCTACGACAGTTCATACCACTGCGCCGAGTAAGTTTAAGCAATGGTTCAAGCAAAGAATAAGATGGGATATGGGCGGGTTGCAGACAATTTACAAATATAGGCAAATGTTTCTAAAAAAAGGAATGCTCGGTTTTTTCATACTGCCTTTTTTTATTACCTCGCTTTTTCTCGGAGTTTTGGGGATAGGAGTTTTCGTCTATGTTTTCAGCAGAAGGTTTTTATCGACTTATTTTCAGACAAGATACAGTTTTCTGTCTGATACTCCTATAATCTCTCTTGACGACTTATTTATAACTCCAAGTGTGCTGAATTTTTTTGGAATCTTTATGTTCTTGCTTGGATTTTTTTTCACACTCTTTGCTTTAAAACATACGAAGAAAGAGGGCTCTTTTAATATGTTTATCCTCCTTTTTTATATGGTATTTTACCTTTTGTTGTATCCGATTATATTAATAGTATCAATTTATAAACTTGCAAAAAAGGATATAAAGTGGGGGACAAAGTAAATGGGGCAAAAAAGCGTTTTTTGGCAGGCACTTTTAGCCACAATTATAGTATTTAATCTCGGAATTTTTTTAGGTTATATGATGGAGGCTTCTAGAGTTGATAAGATTAGTGAAATGGCTTTGCAGTCTGAATTGAGATTGCTTGATTTGGAGATGCAACTGGACCTTGCTTCATTAGGTGGAAATATTTGTTCGGTTATCTCAGAGAATTTGGCAGGTTTCGCTGATAAGATATTTGAGGAGTCAAAGGTTTTGGATAGGTATGAGGCGGCTAATAAGATTAGTTCTGCGATTGCAAATGAGCATAGGAAATATGATGCATTGAGAGCTTTTTTATGGGTAAATGCAATAAGGGCGAAAAAGCAGTGCTATGCAAATTTTACAACGATTGTTTATCTTTATCAGTATAATGAGCCGAGCATTGAAACAAAGGCGAGGCAGAGAGTTTTTTCGAGTGTGCTCGGGGATGTTAAACAGGCATTAGGAAATAAAGTAATATTGATACCTCTTGCAGCAGACAACAATATAGAAACCATAGATATACTGAGAAGAGTGTATAATGTAACCTCGTATCCTGCTGTGCTGATTGATGAGAAGAAGGTTGTCACAGAATTGAAGACGAAAGAGGAGTTTTTGGAGATGATTGAGGGGAAGTGAGTTTCTTATTTTGGATTAGTTTAAACACTGCTAACTCATGTCCGAGATTATCTTAATTTTAGTTCAAGACCCCTGGTTACTATTGATTTTCCTCTAACATTAGGAAGCCCCCTTTTAATAAGTTGGGTTAAAGTTTTATATTGTGTTACTTTAGTTATTGTTCCTCTAACCTCACCACCATAGGTATCATAATTTCCCGTGTATTCATCAATAAGAAAGTAAGGTTTTTTGCTAGGAAAATCTCCGATGGGAGTTATTCTAATCCTTCCTGTGTTTTCATCTGCTTTTAAAGAGTAAGAGATTTCTTTCGCTATAAATCTAAGACCTCCATCTAATGTCTTATAATCATAAGAGTAAAAATATCTAGTTGCTTTTGATAAATCTTTGAATACTCTGGTTCCTCCGCGTCCCTCGCCGACTCTGTCTACAACATACCTCTCCTTTATTGTTTTTTGTCTTGTCATTTTACCTCCTCGCTAAAATCATAAACTTCCTGTAATTTAATGGTTAGTTTGTAAACCTGCACCTCAGAAATTCCTTGACCAGAAAATAAAAAAATTGCCTAAAAATTTGCTATCCCTATGCCAAGAGCATAGGGTATTCATCGCAAATTTTTTCGCTTTCAGCGACCGGCAATTTTAGTCTTTTCAAATTGACTGCGGCAAGACCGCAGGGTATTAAACCAATTTGAAAATAAATCCATTTCCATCGAATGCCCTCTAAATCCTTTAATTGCACATTTTTTGTTTGGTGTTTTTAGGTAATCTTCCAATGTACATTTGAGATGTTCTGTTAAGAGTGCTACACTTCCTATTGGTTTACTATCCTCAATTAGTACGCTCCTACTTGTTTGAATTCCTAATCCTTGTCTTGTCATTTTGTTTTATCCTATTAACTTTAGTTACAATAAAGTAGTCGCGAGGTATCTTATATATTTTACTTCCCTCTTAGTGAGGTGTAAATAGAAAGATTTATATATAAATACCTCTGAAATAAAGAGTGGAAACTACATCCGAAAGAATCTCAATATTTATTGATGGAAGCAATCTCTATCATAGTTTAAAAAAGTTAAATGTAAAGATTGACTTTGAAAAGCTAATAAAGAATCTAGTCGGTAATAGAGAATTAGTCGCTGTTTTTTATTATACTGCCAATTTGAATATTGGGGAAAATCAAGAGAGTTATTGGGAACATCAAAGATTTTTAGAAAAACTTAGAAAAATCCCAAAGTTTAATGTAATCTTATGTAATCTTAAGAAGATAAAAGAAAATGATGGAAGTTTTAAGTATCTTATTAAAGGAGATGATGCAAGGTTGATACATGATTTTATAGTTGGAGCTTATGAAAATTTATATGACATTGCAATAATAGTTTCCGGAGATGAAGATTTTGAGCCCATGATAAGAACTGCCAAAGATAAAGGTAAGAAAATAGGCAATGCTTTTTTCAAGTCAAGTTCTTCAAGTTCATTGAGAAATGCATGCGATTTCTCTATTTGTATTGATAACAATATAGAAAAATTCAGATTAGATGATAAAAGGAAGGACCTAGTATTGCCGAAAGACCATACTAGGCCAATTATTGATAATAGCAAAGATAAATAGTATTTAAATTTAACTATAGGTCGAAATATGAACGAAAAACTGCTTGAAGAGATTGGTTTAACAAAAGGAGAAATTAAGGTATATTTTGCCTTGTTGAAGATAGGCGAGACCACAACAGGCAAGATAATAGAAGGAGCACAGATATCCAGCGGTAAAATATATGAGATATTAGAGAAGCTCATAAAAAAAGGGCTGGTTAGCTTTATTATAAAGGAAAAAACAAAATATTTTAGTTCTGCTTCTCCAAATAGAATTTTGGATTATATTCACGAAAAAGAAAAAGAGCTTAATCAAAAAGAACTGGAAATTCTGAAAGAATTGCCCTCTTTCGTATCCATAGAAAAAGCAGGAAAAGAAAAAAATGAAGTTAGTTTATTTAAGGGTTTTAAAGGAATACAGACCGCCATTTTTGAAGCTTTAGAAGATTTGACTTTTAAAAATGAGGTTCTCGCAATGGGTATAATCTCCCATAAAAAAGAGCAATATAATATTTTATGGCAAAAATGGCATAAAGAAAGAATAAATAAAAAAGTTGTTTGCAGGGCTATTTTTTCAGATGAGAATACCGAATATTGCAAGATCTTTAAGAAGATGAAGTTTACAGAGGTAAGAGTTTTAGAAGGGATTACACCTGTCGCTGTCGATATAATGAAAGATAAAGTATTAATTTTCACTTATGGAGAAGAGCCTTCTTGCTTGGTTATAAAAAATCTCGAGGTTGCAGATTCGTTTAAATCTTTTTTTGAAACATTATGGGGAGTTGCAAAAGAGTAATTTATAGTCCAGGACAATAATATTCTATCCGATTTATTGTCCTCTTCTATCCTATCAAACTCAAAGAGTTTGAAGCCTCGAAAATCCATACTTCATGGGATTTTCTTAGTATCAAAGGCGCATTTTTGGTAAATTGTTAGCGTTCTTTGATACACCAATAGAGTTGCTCGGATAAACTTTGATATACTTGTGAATTTTTTGTTCGGAGAAAGGTTTTTAAATGGGGGGGCTTAGTGAGAGAATGAGAAAATACGCTTGGACTATTGTTGTTTTATTGGTTTTAGCGGGGGTTGTTGGAGTGGTTTTGGCAGTAGCTCCTTCTTTGGAAGGTTATGAAACAAAGGTAGTTACCCTTAATCTAAGAGAAGGTTGGAATTTAATACCATTAATTTATGATTATCATATTATTGAAGAAAGTTCTACAATTAAATTGAAAGATATAGAAGTGGCTTATATTTATTCGCCAATAAAGAAAACTTATGTAAAGTATATTGAGGGCGGCGAAGTTTTAGGTAAGGGCAAGAGTCAATACTGGAAATCTGAAGAAATAATTAACGAGATAGTTGCTTCAAAATCTTCTTTATTTACTTCTGAGTCAAATATTAAAAATTTGATATTTGGAATTTCATCTTGGGCGTATCTAAAGAAATCTGGACAATTAACTGTTGGTATCACCTATGATAATAGTGGAGATAAGGTGCTTTTGCAAAGCTGGAATTTTTTAACAATTACTCCTGAAATGGAAGATGTTTCGTTTGAGGATATAAAAGGGGATTGTAATGTTGAAAAGGCTTATTTATGGGATGTTGAAAATCAACAATGGGGCTCTTTAAATAATCTTTTGGAGGATAATTTTGTTTTTACTGAAGTTGGAAGGCTTGGCGAGGGTTTTATTTTTAAAGTTTCAAATAATTGTAAATTAGGGGCAAGCGAGGGGAATGTGCCGAGTGTGCCGAATTTGCCTTAAATAAAATAAGAAATAAAAAAATGATGAAATCAAAAAAAGGGCTTGGTGCGATAGGATGGGGATTGATAGTGTTAGTGGCAATAGCTATAGGAATTGGGGTGTATTTGTGGTTTAATCCTGGAGGTTATGTTGGGACTCCACAGCCGCCGGCTTTGCCCTCTGGGTAATTGCATTGCAGAAATCCTTAAAAACTCGTCTTTCTTTAGACGGATATGCATATAATTTATACCGAACACGCAAAAGAAAGATTAAAGAAAAGAAAAATAACTCAAGAAGAAATTGAACTTGCCTTAAAGTATCCTGACATTACAATAAAAGAAGGTGAAAAGTATATTGTTCGTAAAAATATTGGAAGAGCCAATATAGAAGTAGTTTATGAAAAAGATAGATATATAAAGGTTGTAACTATTTATTATATTTAAACAGAAAAATGAAAATAACATTTGACAAGGAAGCAGATGCAATCTATATTGAATTAAGTGGCGAAGCCTTTGTCGCAGATAAAAAGATGGATAACGAAACAATCCTTGATTTAGATAAAAATGGGAAGATTATTGGAATAGAGCTTCTTAATGTAAGCAAGAGAATTGCAAAAGATTTTCTTTCAGATATTCGAGTTCAAAATTTGGTTTCTGTATAAACTGCTCAGCCGTCGGCTTTATCTTCTGGGTGAAAGCAATAATTTTTAAAGAGCAGTAATTCTTAATTAAAAATGGAAGAATGGTATGATAAGGAAGAAGATATAATGAATATCGAGTTGTCTAGCGGAGACTATTGGAAAAGTATAGAATTGCCTAATGGAGTTATTATTGATTTGGACAAAGAAGGCAAGATTAAGGCAATAGAAATCTTAAAAGCCAGCAAGATTTTTTCTGGAGATGCAAAAAAGGTTATAGAACTTGCTCAATAATAAACTCCTCTTTTATATTTTTTGTTCGGAGAAAGGTTTTTAAATGGGGGGGCGTAGGGAGAGAATGAGAAAATACGCTTTGACTATTGTTGTTTTATTGGTTTTAGTGGGTGTTGTTGGAGTGGTTTTGGTTTCTGCATATTATGACTCTGCAGGCCAGAGAATAGTAATTCCAATAAATAAAGGATGGAATTTAATTCCTTTATTCTCCTGGGAGTTGGATGATAATTCACCAATAAAAATGAATGATATTCAGCATGGTTATTTTTATTCACGAGACTTAAAGAAGTATGTTTTGTTATTTGAGGGAAAGTGGAATTATAATATGAAGGAAGAAGTCTTTAAAAATGAAGATCCTGGATATTCAGCTGTTTCTACTATTTGGGCTTATTCTGATAAAGAAGGAGACATGATGCTAACATGGGGAGATTATCAAAGAGAGCATCTTTCTATAAGCAATTCTAATTTGCCATTGAATCTTAAGTCTGGTTGGAATTTTATTTTTATAACTCCAGAAATGGAAGATAAAACTTTAGAGGATATTAAAGGTAATTGTGATATTTTGAATTCTTATGTTTGGTGGGATGAAGGTCAGAAATGGGATAAATTTCCTTTTGATGGGTCTTTTCCTAAAGTTTTGGTCGGGAAAGGGGTGGTTATTAGAGTTAGAGAAGATTGTACTCTTGGTGGTGATGGTATAAATCCTCCAAATTTGCCTCCCTCGGTGCCTCAAACTTCTGATGTAAGCAGTCAGAATTCTTGTCGAGATACTGATGGTGGAGAAAATTATTATGTGAAGGGAATAATAACCGTTTCTGAAGGAGGGATTACTTCTTCAGGAGAAGATGAATGTGGAAAATCTTTTGATAATAGTCCTAGTGATAATCCTAATCAATTAAATGAGAAGTATTGCAGAAGCGATGGCAATGCACTTGAAAAACTCTTTATTTGTCCAAATGGATGCAATAATGGGGCTTGTATACGTTAAATAAAAAATAGAAAAATGATGAAATCAAAAAGAGGCTCGTTGGGAATGTGGATTTTGATAATCCTTATCTTATTAGTTGTAGGAGCAGGGGTTTATTTCTGGCTTTCTGGCGGAAGTATTGCAAGTGTTCCTCAGCCACCGGCTTTGCCTTTGGGGTAAACTAAAATGTTGGAAACAATAGCTTTGATTGCGGATTTACTTCGTGTAGGAATATTCCTCATTGCGCTAGTTTTGTTGTATTTTTTAACAAAAATTGAAAGAATTGCAAGAGTTAAAAATAAAATGCCATATTGGCTCAAGGGCGGGATTATTCTATTAGTATTATTTATCCTTTCTTTTTTAATATTAAAGCCATCGCCTTATTTACCATTAGCATTAAGTCCGCTTACATTTTTGTTTAAAGAATTGCACCTTTTGAAAATTGAGATATTGAAAATTCTAGTTTTATCGGCAGATCATTTTATAGTTGGGACGATAATCGGTTTTATTTATGGAAAGATACCGAGAACTGCTTGAACTATTGAATTTCTTGTTGAGCTTCTTGGCTATTTTCATCAGGATTTACTTGTTCTAATTCTGTCTTTTCAGCTTCTTCTTTAGATTTTACCACATGAAAATAATCGTAGAATTCTTCGCTTAAGCTTAATTCTTGGGTGTGGCCCGTTCTCTTTGCTTTCAAAAAACCAAGTTGGACAAATTTTTTCACATGTTCGTAAGCTTTGTTGCCCCGAATTTTTATTATTACTGACTGTTTTACGGGCTGTTTATAGGCGAGAGTTGCGAGTGTTTCTTGCTCGGCTTTTGTGAATTCTGAGGCGCCTGTTGCAAGCTTGTTTATCATGTAGGTGTATTCTGCTCTTACATCGAGCTTCCAAGCATTATCTTTCTGCAATAAGTTTATGGACGATGCGTCGTGGTTGTAGCGTTCTGTGAGTTTTTCAAGAAGCTGTTTCAATAAAATAGGGTTTATGTCAGTTAGGGTAATAAGCTCTTGTATTGAGAGCCATCTGCCTGAAATGAATAAAGAAGCCTCTATTTTTTTCAGGTATTCAGTTTCTTTTCCAGAATCAAGCTCGATTGTTGTGCCTGCGGAGATTTCCATTTCATATTAAATTATGATATGTTTATAAATCTCTTGATTGTTTGGAGTGCATGCAGGACATAGAAAAAACAGCCCGGGAGAATCTTTTGCGAAAAGGAGAAGAGATAAAAGGAATTGCTATAAAAGGTTACGAGTTTAATGCAGGTGCGGATTATAAAGGGATTATGAAAAGTTTAGAAAATACAGGTTTTCAGGCGAGTAATTTTGGAAAAGCCGCAGCGATAACTAATAAAATGATAAATGATAAGGCGTTCATATTCTTAGGATATACCTCAAATATCATTTCTTCCGGACTGCGTGAGGTGATAAGGTGGCTTGTTGAGCATAAAAAAGTTAATGCTCTTGTGGCGACTTGCGGAGGCATTGAAGAAGATATTATGAAGTGTTTTGGCGATTTTGTTTTGGGAGACTTTGGAGCTGATGGCAGAGAGTTGAGAAAAAAAGGAATAAATAGAATCGGCAATATTTTTGTTTCAAATAATTTATATGTCAAATTTGAAAGGTTTGCGCAACCGATATTGTGGGAAGCGTATAAAGAACAGAAGAAAACCGGAAAGCTGGCAATTGCTTCTGAGTTAATTTGGAAACTGGGAGAGAAAATAAATGACAAACAGAGCATTTATTACTGGGCTTTTAAAAATAAAATCCCTGTTTATTGTCCGGCAATAACTGACGGCGCTTTAGGGGATAATATTTATTTTTTTAAGTTTAAGCATAGTGATTTTGTGCTTGATGTGGCTGAAGATGTAAAGAGGTTTAATGATTTAACTATTGGATTGAAGAAAAGCGGAGTGATAATAATTGGAGCTGGAATCGTTAAGCACGCTATTTTGAATGCTAACATGTTGCGAAATGGAGCAGATTATGCTGTTTATATTAATACTGAACAGGAATACAATGGAAGTGATTCTGGGGCTTTGCCAGATGAAGCGGTTTCTTGGGGGAAGATACAAAGCGCTGGAAAGGATAAGAGTGTTAAAGTTTTTGCAGATGCGACACTTGTTTTTCCGTTGTTAGTTGCTGATAGTTTTGCGAAGAAGTTGTGAGCGAAGGTAATTATATACTTCAGTATAATCGATTTTATAAATCATGGTGTGACATCCTCCTCGCCCTAAAGGGTTGCCCTTCGGGCAACTTTTTGCCTTCGG
>CAYITH010000018.1:0-3477 GCA_964366295.1 Candidatus Woesearchaeota archaeon
CCTTGCTGCAAACCAGCCGTTTATCGAAGAAAATTCCAAGGGACAGTTGGCATTAAGAATTTTCTCCCAAAGGGGAGCTTATAGAATACCTGTGACCCTGCTTGAAACTAATGAGGGAATATTAGAGGTTTCTTTTTCCAGATTTAAAAATATACCTGCCATGGTAATGCTAAAGGCGCTTGGAATGTTAAAGGAGGCTGAAATTTCTAGGCTTGTGGCAAAGGAAAATGACAGCTTTATAGTCAATTTGTATGAGTTTGCAACATTGCAGAATACTGAAGATGCTTTGATGAGCATTGCTGAAAAGGCGGCTTTGCAAGGCACAAAGAAAGAAATAGTTGACAGAGTTAAGCAAAGAATCGACTCTTACTTTATGCCCCATATAGGCATGAATAAAGAAGACCGAATTGAGAAGGCCATAACTTTATGCAAGCTTATAAGACAGCTTTATCTTGCGAAAGAAAATAATATTCAAACTGACAAAGACCATTACGCAAATAAAAGAGTTAGACTCAGCGGAGACCTGCTTTCTGATTTATTCAGAGTCAACCTGAATGTTCTTTTAAGGGACTTAAAATATTCTCTGCAGAAAATTTCAAAAAGAAAAAAGTTTTACAGCTTAAAGACAATAGCAAAATCCACTCTTTTTTCCCATATTATTGAATCTGCAATAGCTACAGGAAACTGGATTGGCGAGAGGACAGGAGTAACGCAGAATATGGACAAAACAAATTATCTGGCTATTTTATCGCAGCTGCAAAGAGTGGCGAGCATGCTTCCAGGAGAACAGGAAAACTTCTTGGCAAGAACTCTGCACCCAACACATTATGGCAGATTCTGCCCTATAGAGACTCCTGAAGGAACTGAGATAGGATTGAGAAAGAACCTTGCTATTATGAGCAAGATTTCAACTGCTATTTTGATTGATGAAAAAAATTTTGTCTTGACATTGGAAGAGCTTGGATTAAAAAGAGAAAAAGAAGGTGTTAACCATGGAGAAGTGGATGTTTTCTTTAATGGCAGGTTTATTGGTTCTGTCGGAGATGGTGTGGAATTTGCTGAAAGCTTAAGGAAAAAAAGAAGAGAAAATGATTTGCCGATAGAAATGAGCGTCAGACATGATGCCCAATTAAAAATAGTCTTTATCTCTACAGAAGTTGGGAGAGTCTTAAGACCTTTGATAGTTGTTGCAAACAAGCAAAGTGCTTTTACAGATAGGCATAAAGAAATGTTTGAAGAAGGCAAATTAAACTGGAACGACTTGGTTCAGCAGGGAATAATAGAATATGTCGACGCTGCGGAAGAAGAAAATGCATTGGTTGCTTTAAGCATTGAAGACATAAATGAAAGAGCAACTCATCTTGAAATTGATAAAATTGATTTTCTTGGGCTAGTAACAGCACTAGTTCCATATGCAAATCATGACCAGTCTTCCAGACTTAACAGGGGAAGCAAGACTCAAAAACAAGCTCTCGGGCTTTATGCAGCAAATTATCCTGTAAGACTCGACACCGATGTTTCTGTTTTGCATTATCCGCAAAAGCCGATTGTGAAAAGTTTTGTGTATGACACACTGAATATTTATCCTGCAGGACAGAATGTAATCGTTGCTGTTATGACTTATGAAGGCTATAATATGGAAGATGCATTAATATTAAATAAAGGAAGTGTGGACAGGGGTTTAGGAAGAAGCACTTACTATAGACCATACACTTCTGTTGAATTGCATTATGCCGGAGGATTGTCGGACCAGATATGCACCCCTGAAAAAGATACTAGCGGATATAAAACAGAAGAAAGCTACCGCTTTCTTGAAGATGACGGCATTGTTTATCCTGAAGCAAAGATGAATGAATCTGAAGTGGTAATAGGCAAAATATCTCCTCCAAAATTTCTTTCTGAAGCAAAAGAAATAAGCATAAAAACAAAAAAAGAAGCCAGCACTACATTGAGGCAGGAAGAATCAGGAATAGTCGATATGGTCTTTGTTACAGCAGACAATGAAGGAAATAAGGTAGTTCATGTAAGAACGCGGGACCAGAGAGTGCCAGAACTAGGGGACAAATTTTCAACAGCACACGGACAAAAAGGGGTTGTGGGGCTTATAGTTCCTGAAGAAGATATACCATTTACTGAAAATGGCATAAGGCCAGATATTTTGTTTAATCCGCATGGAATTCCAAGCAGAATGACGGTCGGTTATTTGCTGGAAATGCTTGCTGGAAAAGTCGGCTCAATTCAAGGAAATCCGCTTGATGGAACTGCTTTTACAAACCAGAATGTTGAAGAGCTGCAAAAACAGCTTGAATCCCTCGGATTTAGATATGATGGAAAAGAAACTATGTATCATGGAGTGACTGGAGAAAAAATGAAAGCAAAAATATTTGTCGGCAATATGCATTACCTAAAGCTGAAGCATATGGTAAGCAATAAGATGCATGCCAGAGCTTCTGGAAAAGTCACTTTGTTAACAAGACAGCCAATTGAGGGCAGGTCAAAGGGAGGAGCGTTAAGGCTTGGAGAGATGGAACAGCAGGCACTTGTGGCGCATGGGGCTTCTTTGCTGTTAAAGGAAAGATATGATTCGGACAAAGTAACAATACCTATATGCTCAAAATGCGGAAGCGTGGCTATTGAAGATAATTTGAGGAAAAAAATATATTGCCCCTTATGCGGCGGAATTGAAACAGAGAAGGTCGAGGTGTCTTACGCATTTAAGCTGTTAATTGAAGAATTGCAAAGTTTGCATATTAAAACAAATTTCGAATTAAAAAATAAATACGAATAAAATGAACATAATAAGAAAACAAGTAAAGAGCCTGCAATTTTCACTACTTAATCCGGAGTCTATCAAGAAACTATCCACTGCTAAGGTTGTAACACCTGAGTTGTATGATGTTGATGGGTATCCTGTTGACGGCGGGCTAATGGATTTAAGGCTTGGCGCAATAGATCCCGGAGTTAGGTGCAGAACTTGCGGTGGAGGATTAAAAGAGTGCCTTGGGCATCCAGGAAGCATAGAGCTTGCAAGGCCGATTATCCATGTTAATTATGCGCCTATTATTTATTTATTTTTAAAAAGTTTTTGCGAGTCCTGCGGAAAAATATTATTGAACGAGAAAGAACTTGAAAAGTACACTCCTGCCCAAAGAGTGAAAAAAGCAAAAGACAAAAAGAAATGCCCTCATTGCAATCATGAGCAGGAAAAAATCAAGATTGAAAGGCCTACAACATTTTTTGTCGGAAAGAAAAGGCTTTTTCCGACTGAAATTCGGGATAGATTAAGCAAAATAAGTGATGCTGACTGCCATCTTCTTGGAGTTGACCCCAAAAGCTGCAGGCCAGAATGGGCGGTTTTGACCTTGTTGTTAGTTCCGCCAGTTACTGTCAGACCAAGCATAACTCTTGAAACAGCGGAGAGAAGTGAAGAAGATTTAACGCATAAGTTATCAGATAAAATAAGGGCAAACAAAAGAT
>CAYITH010000018.1:3487-9880 GCA_964366295.1 Candidatus Woesearchaeota archaeon
CCACTTTTTTTTACTGATCCGCCGCCCACCGAGATCTCCACCCTTTCCCTACACGACGCGCTTCCGATCTAGTTATCAGATATAATAAGGGCAAACCAAAGATTGTGGGAGAACTTGAATGCAGGAGCGCCGGAAGTCATTATTGAGGATTTATGGGATTTGCTTCAGTATCATATAACTACATTATTTGACAATACTATCAGCAGAATTCCTCCAGCAAGGCATAGAAGCGGTCAGCCATTAAAGACTATTGCTGAGAGAATAAAAGGCAAAGAGGGAATAATAAGGCACAACCTTGCTGGAAAAAGAGTAAATTACAGCGCCAGAACAGTTGTATCGCCGGACCCCGCAATAAAAATGAATGAGGTAGGAGTGCCTTATGAAATTGCTAAAGTGATAACGGTAGCTGAAAGAGTAACAAGCTTAAACATTGAAATGCTGAAAAAATTAATTCAAGTGGAGGGTTATCCGGGCGCTAATTATGTCATAAGGCCTGATGGGAAAAGGAAGAAAATAACGCCAGATTTAAAGCAGGAAATTGTTGAAGAGCTGCAAGTAGGATATATAGTTGAGAGGCACTTGCAGGATGGAGATATAGTGCTGTTTAACAGGCACCCAAGTTTGCATAGGTCGAGCTTAATGGCTCATATGGTAAGGGTTCTGCCTTCTAAGACATTTAGACTGCATCCTGCAGTAACATTCCCCTATAATGCTGATTTTGACGGCGATGAAATGAATATACACAGTCCGCAGACAGAAGAAGCAAGAGCTGAAGCAAAAATTCTGCTTAATGTCAACGCAAACCTTATATCTCCAAAGAATAACACTAATCTGCTTGGATGCATAACTGATTCTATAACTGGAAATTATTTATTGAGCAAGGGAGAGATGACCAAAGAAGCAGCGCAACAATTGCTGTATCAGGCGAATATTGAGGCAATGTTTACAAAGAAAACTATTCCGGGGATGGAAGTTATTGAGAAAGCATTTTCAAAAGGATTTGAACTTAAAGAAATAAAAATATTTGACAGCAAGGCGTGCGGAGTTGAGGAAGGAGCATTAATCAAGGAGATGGATAAAAAGATAGGCAGGGAAGAAACTATTGAAAGTCTTACAAAAGTATTTTCGATTGGAGCAAATTATCTTGCGAAGAATGGGACAACTATCAGCCTTGATGATTTGAATGTCTCTAAAAAAGTCAAAGAAGAATCAGAGAAAGTTGTAGAAGAAGCTGAGCAAAAAGCAGGCGTGGTAATTGAAGCTTATGAAAGTGGAAGGCTTGAACTTATACCTGGAAAAAATGCTGAAGAGACCAGAGAAATCAAGATATTGCAGATATTAAACGAGGTAAGAACGAAAATTGGAAGCAATGTTAAAAAAGAATTTCCTGCTGAAAACCCTGTAAATGCAATGATAACCTCTGGAGCCGGCGGAAATATACTGCATATAACCCAGATAGCATGCTCGGTTGGACAGCAAGCTCTATGGGGAAAGAGGATTAATTTTGGGTATAACAATAGGACTCTTTCATTTTTTAACGAGCATGATTTATCTCCAAAAGCCCATGGGTTTATTTATTCTTCATATATGAAAGGCACACAGCCATATGAATTCTTTTTTGGAGCAATTACAGGAAGAGATGCGCTTATGGATACTGCACTGAGAACTCCAAAATCCGGTTATCTTTATAGAAGACTTGCAAATGCGCTTCAAGATTTGAAAATAGAGTATGATGCTACAGTAAGAGATGCTTCTGGGAATATTGTGCAGTTTGAATATGGGGATGATGGGATTGATGTTTCAGAAATTCACAAATCCGGAAAAGTTGCTCCTGCTGAATCCATCGGTATTGTAACAGCGCAGAGCTTTGGCGAGCCATCAACGCAAATGGCGCTTAATGTTTTCCATTTTGCAGGAGTTCAGGAGATGCAAATCACTTCCGGACTGCCAAGGCTTATAGAGATATTTGATGCAAGAAAAAATCCTTCAACGCCTATGATGGAAATTTATTTAATGCAGGAATACAATAATGAAAATGACGCCAGAGCAATTGCTGAAAAGATAAAGGAAGTCACACTTGGAAATGTTTCTTCTGAAATAAAGATAGACTTTGGAGAAAAGAAGATTGAAATAATGCTTGACAAACAAAGCTTGAAAAATGTTTTTATGAACCCTGAAAAAGTTCTAGATGTTTTGAAAGATAAGGGATTTTCAGCCAAATTAAAAGATTACAAGCTGTCCATTCATAGACCCGACATAAATTTTAAGGAACTGTATAAAACAAAGGAAAAGATGAAAAAGACCATAATCTCCGGATTAAAAAATATAAAACAGGTATTGGTAGTGAAGAGAGAGAACAGTTTTGTTATTTTAACAGCAGGGACAAATCTTGAAGATGTCTTGAATGTTAAGGGTGTAAGCAGTGACAAGACAGTTACCAACGATATTCATGAGGTTGCCAGAGTTTTTGGGATTGAGGCAGCGAGAAATATGATAATGAAAGAAGTTCAGAAGGTTATTGAATCGCAAGGATTAGACATAAATGAAAGGCATTTGAAGCTTGTAGCTGATGCAATGTGCACCAGCGGAGAGGTAAAAGGAGTCACAAGAATGGGGATTATTTCGGATAAGAGCAGTGTTCTGGCAAGAGCAAGTTTTGAGACTCCTGTCAAGCAATTTGTAAATGCGACTGTGAAGAATAAAAAAGATGAACTTGCTTCAGTAATAGAAAACATCATACTAAATCAGCCTGTGCCTGTTGGAACAGGACTGCCCGGACTGCTTGTTAAAGTAACAGGGCCTTTGGCAAAAGAAGAAAAAAAGAGCAAAAAGTGAATATGAGAATACTTGACATGCAATATATCCGTTATCTGAATCTTCTGGAAAGGGTTTCAAATGTCCGGACAAAACACTGTTTTATTTATAATAATATAATCTTATTTGTTGTGCCAAGAGCGATTATGGCAAGAGCAATTGGGCCTGATGCAAAAAACATCAAAAAAATATATGAAATAACCGGCAAGAAGGCGAGAATAATCGGCATGCCAAGCAGTGTAGAGGAAGCTGGAAAATTTATTTCTGAAATAATCGCGCCTTTTTATTTCAACGAAATTAATATTAAAGACAAAGAAATAATAATAAAGGCGGGAAGCAATAATAAATCTGCTTTAATAGGAAGAAATAGGGCAAGACTCACAGAACTGCAGGGCATAGTGAAGGATTATTTTGATATGAGTTTGAGAATTTTGTAGAACTACTTCGTCTTATTCTGCTGGGTTGAATTGTCTTGCGCTGAAACTGATGTTGTTGAATTTGCAGCACTTGCCTCAACAGGCAAGGCGCTTGAAATTTTATCCCAATTATCAGTGATGTAGGTGTGTGTCTTCTGGATTATTAATTCTTGGATGTCTTCTTTAAGCCTGCCGTGGCAGTTTTTCAAGTCAGCTTGTGGCGAGGCCACTATGCCAATTGGTAGAGCGCAAAGCATTTCTTTGCCTTGAAGCGCTTGCAGTTCAACTTTACCCTGTTTGGCTTCAATAAATTCAACATTTATTAAGCATTCATTCGCGGTTTTCTTTTTTATTGTGTAACGCCAGAGAGCTTCTGGAGTGTTTGCGTTGTAGATGGTTTTTTTGCAGCCCTCTAAAGCCGAGTTAAAACATGCCTCGTTCTCGCAAGCTTGCGAGGAAGAAAATTTGAAATATGCGAGTAGCACAAGAGCCACCAATATAACCAATAAAATTATAATAATCAATGCTTCTCTTTTTTTCATCTTAAAATTTATAGTAATATGGCGTATTTAAATTTATAGTTAAGCAAACTATAAGTGGAGAAAAATTTATATAGTTCAAATCAATATTATATTGATGAGAATATTAGACAATAAAAAAGGAGCATCAAGCATTGTTATGGCACTAGATGTAATTGGTTTTGTTTTGCTTGTTATTGGAGGAGCATTAATAAGACTTTCAAAAGATGAAGTGATATCTATCCTTGGAGGTTTTGTTCTTGCAGGCGGAGTTACTATCATAAGCATTACGAGGATAATAGGAAGATGATATCAAATTCTTTTATTCAGGGAGTGGCGTTGGCAGCTGTTTTTATAGAGGCAATTGGAATACTGCTGGCAGAGAAAAAAAGTGCCTTATTGCTGGGATTATTTACAATATTGACTATTATAATATTCTTTATAGTGTAAAATAAATATAAAATGAAAATCGATAGTCCTGAAAAGGAATCAATGAGATTAGTTGAAGAGCGACTTAACAAAGAATATCGAAAAGTGATTAATGTGAGTAAAAGGGGCGGAGAGTATGGCGGTTTTGATTTTTTATGTGAAGATGAATCGGGCAATAAAGTTAGAGTAGAAGTTAAGGGAACAACTGTAGAGTATGGAATACCCAGCCCATATCATACTGAGTTTGTAAATGGTAAAATGACTGCTGATTTTATGTATGTAATTTATTTTCCAAGAGAAATAGACTGGAATAGCATAGATAAATCTCTGTATGGTTCTAAAGTAATATTTTATAAAATACCAAGAGAAGCTATAATTCCTGAATATTTGAAAGAGAAGAAGGGTTGGATAATAAGTGGTAAATTTAAGAAGAAAAATAAAATGGGAGAATATATTAAAAATTTCTCTGTTGAACAAGTAACCTAAAAATATGGCTAATCTTCTTTATCATATAGTCATATGCTGATTAAATTGATGCTTGTGTCTGAAGAAGAGAAGTTTTTCGCGGCAATATGTTTTATGCCGGCTTGCTCTGCGGCATAAATCATGGGTTTGGTGACTGTGCCCGGAATTATCAAAGCATGCGCGTCTTGCAGTCTTCTGATAGCTGATGAGATGGAAGAAATTGTAATCTCTCCCAGAATCTCTAAATTTTTTGATAAAGCGACTGCTTTTCTTGTTCCGCTAATTTCTTCAGCAATAGAAAGTATTTTTTTCTTTTGGTCATCTGAAAGCGCAGATGAATCTTGAGAAGAATTGGAATAATTTGAAGAGGAAATTTCTGCGTTTTCTTTATGGCTATCGCGGGGGTTATATGTATCGTCCGAGCTTCTTCTAAAAGAAGAGAAGAAGTCCCTTACCGGGACTTTCTTCCTTAAAGCAATCAATATTTCTTTACCTGCGAGTTCTTCGACTTCTTTTCCGTCAGGCGCTACAGCGATAAAGGCGACTCTTGCGTTTTCGGTTACATTTTTTGCTATCAATTTTCCACCGCGGTCTCCGTCAATAAACAGGATGACTTCTTTTTCACGGCTCAATTCTTTGACAGTGTTTGGCAAGTGTATGCCATTCATGGCTATAACATTTGAAATTCCGTTCTTCAGCAAATTTACAACATCTGCCCTGCCTTCTACAACAATTAGCTCGTTGCCGCTTATGTCTCCTGCAGGCAGTCTTTCTATTCCATATTCCTGCATCCTTGAAACTTTTGCAGAGCTTTTTATAGTGTCTTTAAGCTCGCTTGTTTCCATATCTCCGCCTTGAATCTGCTCAAGAAGCTTTTTTGCCCTTTCCATTATATATTCTCTCTTATTTCCACGAACATCTTCTATTTTTTCAACAGTTATTTTTGCTTCTGTAGGGCCTATTCTTTCAATGGTTTCAATTGCGGCTGCAATAATAGTCGTTTCTGATTTGTCCAAAGCTGTCGGAATTTCTATTTGTCCTGTTGCCCTGCCATTCTCGACGCTTGCACTAACCTCGATGCGGCCTATTTTCCCCTCACGCTGCAAGTCACGCATTTCCAAGTCTGCTCCGAGAAGCCCTTCTGTCTGGCCGAATAATGCGCCGATTACATCTGGCTTTTCGATAGCTCCTTCTGCCTCGAATCTCGCATGTATCAAATACTTTATTGAAACTGGGCTGATTTTTGCCATAAATACTCCTATATTTTATTAAGAAAAAATAGTGCTGAGGCAATTAACAAGCGGTGCCCCCTTCCTTCAAAATGAATATTATAGTGAGTATGCCTGATAATTAATCTTCTGATCTTTAGTATACCATCAGTACCCTATTCTTTCTGTAACGACATAACGAGCAGGCTATTTAAACTTTCCGCATTTTTACATTGGGGCGCAACATACATTGGGATAACACACTGGGGGCAACACAGAAACATTTATAAAGCTCTGAATGAGACAAAAACAACCTAAGAGGTGAACTTATGTCAAAGAAAATGGTAGAAGAAACAGAAGATGTGGGTGAAGATGAATTTGAGGAAGAAGAAGAGGAAGAAATTCTCGGGGACGATATTTAACGGACTTAGTCAATTTTTTATTTTTCTTTTATTTTCAAATTGGTTTAATACCCTGCGGTCTTGCCACAGTCAATTTGAAACCGAGAAAATCCTATTTAATTTTTGGATTTTCTAGGCCTCG
>CAYITH010000019.1:0-9789 GCA_964366295.1 Candidatus Woesearchaeota archaeon
AAAATAGGTCCATGTTGATAACCGCGACTGTTACAGCTGTTTAAGTTTTATAGCTAATTGCGATAATTAGAATATCTATTTCGTAACTATCTATCTCTATAATTGCAGAAAATTTTTATACTAAACAATGCATTTATAGATAGTAAGACTTTTAAAGGAGTTTTTCTATGAAGAAGAGATTAAAAATGAAGAAAAATAAATTTTTCAGCCTTTTAAATTTTTCACAGCCAATCAAGAGGTATTAAAAATTAAAAATGAGGGTAAATTATTTTTTATTTTGGTTAGGAGTAATAGTTCTATTTAATATTGCTTTTGTTTCAGCGGGTTTGTCAATATCGCCGGCGAAGTTTGAGATTGATTATCAACCGGGAGTTGAGCTTAAATTTTCTTTTTTGGCAGAGTCTGACAGCGGGAAAATTCTTGATGTTTTTGCTGGAGGAGAATTTGCGGAGTTTGTAAGTTTTGACAAAAGCCAGATAAATGGAAGCGGAAGCTTTACTGCAGTGCTTAAAATGCCTGAAAGCACAGAGAAATACGGGCGAAACAGTTTGTACATTAGAGCGAGTGAAAATTTAAGCAGTTTCGGCGGTGGAGTTGGGACTTCTGTCAGTGTTGGGGCATTGATAGCGATTCGTGTTCCATATCCTGGAAAGTATGCGGAAATAACAAGCTTTAGCGCTGATAGTGCAAATTTTGGAGATGATGCATATATAAAGGCAGATATTGCGAGCAGAGGAAGAGATGCGGTAAGCATTGAGGCAAAGGTGATAACATTTAAGGATGGTGATGAGACTGAGTTTGACAGGATTGCTTTATCTGAAGCAGTTATAGGGCCTGCAGACACTAAATCTTATAACCATCTGCTTGACAAACAGAAATATTTGTCAGGAAATTATAGGGCAAAATTAGTTATTAGTTTTGAAGGCAAAGAGCTGACACAAGAGGTTAATTTTAGAATCGGAACTCTTTTTATGAATGTTACAAACTGGACTCGCCAAGCTGAAGCAGGAAAAATAAGCAGGTTTTTCCTGACTGGAGAGAGTTTTTGGGGAAATAAGATACAAAATGTTTATGGCGCTGTAAATATTCTTGACAAAACAGGAAATTTGGCTGGAAGCTTCAAGACGCTAACAGCTGATTTTGCTCCGTTTGAAAAAAAAGAGCTCGAAGGGTATATAGATGCTACTGAACTGAAAAGCGGAGAATACACTGCAGAGATGACTCTCGCGTATGCTGGGAAAAACACCACTTCTGTCGGAAGGATAGATATAATCAAGAAGAGCTTTAATTATACTCTTCCTTTAATTATAGGGGGAGTTTTGATTATATTGGCGTTTGCTTATTTTTATTTTTTTGCGAGGAAAAGGAAAAAATGAATTATAAAATAGTTACGATAGTATTGTTTGCAGTTTCCTTATTGTTGTTTTTTGCGACATTACAGGTTTATAGGTCAAGCATAGTTTTTGAGAGCGAGATTTCAGCTTATTTAATTGTTTCAGAGGTTTCAGGTTTTGATGTTTCGCCTGTTTTTAATTTTGGGAGTGTCAGGGGCGGTGATAGTGCGACGAGGACTGCAAATATAACTAATTCTTATGATTTTCCAATAGTGGTGCGAGCAGCGCCGAAAGGCGAGATTAAAAGATTTGTTTCTTTTGTTGTTGATGAAATTGAAGCAGGAAAGTCAAAAGAGATTGCAGTAAGTGCAGTTGTTCCTGCTGGAGAGAGATTGAGAAATTATACAGGCAGCATTAAGTTTACAGCAAGAAGAAAACTTATTTAAACGTTATTATTATCAATAAAAGATGGGCAATAAAGAAGATAAGAGGTTTTTGGTTTTTGTGCTTGGCATCGCGGCTATAGCTTTGTTTCAATCTATTTTTTTGTTTTTTTTAGTAAATGATGGATTGACTGGCAAGGCAGTGGACACTGCTGCAGTGAATATCACAATAAACCAGAAGGTTTCTGCAAATTTTTCTGCTGCTTCAATAAATTGGGGCGCAGGGGCTGTGGCTTCAAATTCTACACTTGCGCTTCTTGACACTTCGGGGCCAAATGTCTCTAATGGAAACTGGTCAACAATAGGAGTTGCAAACCTGCACCTTATCAATAATGGGAATGTAAATGTAAGCCTTAGCGTTAAGACAGATTACACTAATGAGAGTTTTTTTGGCGGGACAGGGCCTGTGTTCAGACTTAAGGTTTTGGCAAATGAGAGCAATAGTTGTTTGAATGCTACCGGAACAGGAAACTCTTCAAATCTTTATGCTTATGTTGATGCGAATGCTACTGGCGATGGGACTTTGTATTGCAATATTATGCCGTTTGAGGACAATAAGGACAGTGTCAGCATTGCAATTTTGCTTGGCATTCCAGCAGATGCTTCTGCTGCCGGGCAGAAAAATTCCTCGATAACTGCGACTGTCAGCGCGATTTGAGATTCTATAAAGCACATAAAGAAAATGCTTAAAAATTTGCTAACCCTCCAGCAAGCTGTGGAAAACGATTTTCTCTTGAGTAGAATATTTTTCAATTTGCAAGAGCAAATCGTTTTAGGTTATTCATCGCAAATTTTTTTGTCTTCGACAACCAGCATTTTCATTCTGTCAAAAACTTTGCGAAATGGAAAGTTTAAGTTTTTGAGCACTGTCAGAAATTCTATTTCTGAAGTTTCAAAATTCGCAACAAGCTGTGGGGTATTAAACCCAAATTTTGAAATAAAAAGTTATTTAAATGGCTTCTTTGTTTATGTGTTATGGTGAAAAGAGGAATTATATTTTTTGGAGCAATAATGTTTTTAGCTTATTTTGCTATGGCAGATACGGGTAATATTGGGATTTATGTTGGTTTGTCAGCATGGCCGAATGTTTCACTTCTTGCTCCATCTAATGCTTCGACTTCTGATTCTGCAAATGTGACTTTTGTCTGCACTGCCAGCGATGAAACTCGAGTGGAAAATATAAGCTTGTATGTAAATAATGAGCTCAATGCGACACAACAGGGGGATAATACTTCATCGCTTTCTCTCGCTAAAACAGTAACGCTTGCTAATGGGGTTTATAATTGGAGATGCGAGGCCAGGGATAATCAAAATAATTTAGGCAATGCAACGAATAGAGTTTTGACAGTTTCGATATCTGCTGGAGGCGGAAGCACAATGAGTGTTTCTACAGGTAGCAGTGGCGGTGGAGGCGGGGGAGGAGCTAAAGGCGGAGTGAAAAAAACAGACTTTTTAATTGACACTGCGCTGTTAAAGGCGCGTTCAACTATAGGCGCGGCTTTTACAAAATCTATAACGATTACTAACCCTACAGGATTCGCTCTTTTAATGAATGTTTCAGTAAATGTTAATTATCTTTTAATTTCAGAAAAGGAATTTTTGCTGAAGCCGAATGAGACAAAAACAGTCTATGTTACATTTGTAGCCAGCGAGAATATAAAAGAGGATGTTTATACTGGAAACATTGCTGTGCAGAGCCAGTTTGAAAAAAAAGATGTGCCCTTTATATTTGAGGTAAGGTCAAAGCAGATTTTATTTGATGTAAGTTTGAACATACCGAGTAAGTATAAGACTTTAAAGGCAGGAGAGGAGTTATTTTTTCAGATAACACTTTTTAATCTTGGAGAAACAGGGAAGGTGGATGTTACACTGGAATATGGTGTGAAAGATTTTAATGGGAAAATGATTTTGGAGGAAAAAGGTGTTGTGGCTGTGGAAACACAGGCATCTTTTTCAAGAAGCATTGAATTGCCGGAGAATATGGCCAGCGGGGATTACACTGTTTTTGCCCGCGCAATTTATGGAGACAGTACAAGCACTGCGTCGGATATTTTTTCTATTCCAATTTTTTCATATTTTTGGATAGTAATAGTGTTGATTGGAGTGTTGTCAATAGGAATTATTGGGGGCGTGGTGTTCTTCTATGAAAAGCATCAGAGCGTTTTGAAGAATCTGCTCACTTCACAAGGCAAAGAGCTTTCTGCTATAAGGCAGCATCTGCAGTCGAAGAAAATAAAGGTTGTCGAGGCTGTTGTTGAGCTGAAAAAACTGCAGGCGCAGAAAGAGCTGTTGGAAAGCGCTTATGAAAAGGGCTATGTCAGCAGGCAGGCGTATTTAGCAAGCAAGGAAAAGATAAATTCTCTTGCCCGAAGCGCCAAAGAGAAACATTTATAAATAATCTTTCTGTTATGTGAAGGTATGAAAAAAAAGGGTGTTGAGAAAAAATCAAGGGCAAATACGCAATCTGCGCTTTCTTCAGCAATAAAAGATTTGGAAAACGAGCTTAAGGCGCTTTCAGCTGAAAAAGGCAAGCTTGATACAAATATTAAGGGTCTGTCGGGAAATCTTGGTGATTATCAGAAGAAGGAGAGAGAATTGCAGGAAAAAGCGGCTAAATTGATGGAAAAAGAGGCTTCTCTAAACGAGAAGAAGAAAAAAATGCAGGGGCAGTTGGACAATGTTTCTGACAAAATTGGCAAGGTTGAGAAGATTAAGAGTGAGATGACGAATTTGTGAGGTGGAATTTTTTTAGCAACAAGTTACTCCGCAGAATTTAAGCCCACAACAAAGCTTCAAAATCGTAAGATTTTGACAGTGCTCAGAAATGCGAAAACATCAAGAGCATTTCTGACATGAGGAGCTTAAAGGCAAGAGAGTAAACTTGCTGTATTCTCATAGATCATATAATAGGAATTATAGAGAACTGCGGGGTTTAGGGAGTTTAATGGCGCTTAATTTTGTGCAATGGCAATGAACAAAATATGACTTTTTTGTGCAATGGCAATGAAAAGATTTATAAAGCATTTGTGTTCAATATAAATATGTTATCTGAAGATGAAATAAAGGAAATACTTGTAAAGCAGAGGGAAACTATACTTAAAAAGAACTATGGCATAGAAAGAGAAATACTCAAAGAAGTAGAAGCCAAGGCCCGACTCCCACATGTTGTAGTTTTGACTGGCTTGAGGAGAAGCGGAAAATCCACTCTTTTAAGGCAATTAATAAAGAAGCATTATAATGATGCGGATTTTTACTATATAAACTTTGAAGATGAGCAGTTATTTAATTTTCCCGCAAGCGAGTTTAATAAATTATATGAAGCATTGGTCAGTTTATATGGGGAGAAAAAAACTTTTTTCTTGGACGAAATTCAGAATATAACTAACTTTGAAACCTTTGTTAGAAGATTATATGAAGAAGGATTTAAGTTCTTCATAACAGGTTCAAGTGCGGCCCTATTAAGCAAGGAGCTTGGAACAAAGCTTACAGGAAGGCATGTGGACATAATAGTCAGGCCATTTTCTTTCTTAGAGTTCTTGGAATTCAAAGGCATGAAGCTGTCTGATGAATCAGCATACAGAACAGATTCTAAAATTAAGATAAAAACATACTTTGAAGAGTATTTAATAAATGGTGGAATGCCGGAATATTTAACTTATAATGATCCTGAGCTTTTAACGAGAGTGTATGAGGACACCGTAATAAAAGATATTGCAGTCAGGCATAGGGTAGATAATGCTGTTGTTTTAAAGCAGTTATACTATTTTTTAATCTCCAATATAGCTAATAAGTTTAGCTTTAATTCAATAAAAAAGATGATTGATATAAACAGCGTAAATACAATTAAGAAGTTTATAAGCTATCTTGAAGAGACGTATTTTGCCCAAACAATAAGCAAATTTGATTATTCTTACAAAAAACAAATAGTTAATGATAAAAAGTTTTATGTTTTAGATAATGGATTTATTGAAGTTCTATCTAGAAAATTTTCAAAAGATAAGGGATGGCTCTTGGAAAACCTAGTTTTTTCCAATTTAATTAAGAAAAATGAAATATTTTATTATTCCAATCATGCGGAGTGTGATTTTGTGATTGTGAAGAATAGAAAAGTAACGCATGCAATTCAGGTATGCTATGAGCTGAATGAAGAAAGCAGAGAAAGGGAAATTTTAGGAATAACTGAAGCAATGGAGAAGTTTAACTTAAAAGAAGGTTTAATTTTGACGAAGAATCAAGAAGAAGAAATAAAATCAGAAGGCAAAAAGATAGTTATAAAGCCTGTTTGGAAGTGGCTTTTGCAAGAGGGTGGTTAGGCTGGCTTATTATTTAACTTTTGTTTCGAGAGTTATAGAATCTTTAGAATAATGCTTTTCTGGTTCAATATCCACAACTATTCGATAATGCACATCTTCGTATTTTTTGTTTGGGTCTATATTTTGAATTAGATCTAGCTGTCCGGGTTTTATCTCAATCATTGCCGGCTTGCCTCCTGTGTATTTATCAGGTGCAATATATTCGCGCCACGGAAGATTGGCGTTTATGTGAGAGGTTATCTGCTCACGAGTTTTAGAAAGTTTGTTTAGATAGTTGATTAATGAACGCTGCAATTTATCAAGAGGAGTAAGATTCTCGGATTTTTGAGACGCTTCACCCATTATTATCTCGCACCATTCTTCATAATCGAGAATACGCCCGTGAGTGGATTTTGTTAGTAAATCAGTATATGTTATTGGTGCATCCTCTTGAGGAATTATTGGAATAAAAGACTCATTACCTGTGGAGAATTGGTAAGTGGCGGTGTTAGGGGGGAGAGTTTCTACGGAGTTTTCAAAGGGGGAAGAGGGAGGGGTTTCTATTTTTTTACAATCCAAGAATATTTGTTCATAGGTTCTTCCATCCCAGAAGAAGTTTCTTTCTGAATGGGGTAGAAACATATATTTAATATTGCCTCCTATTTCTATTAGGCGATTCATTTCATCCATAGCATATAGGAAATTTGTTATTTCATCTTCTGAAAATTTTTCTTTCAAGAAAGTTATTCTTTCAATTGCTTTTTTTATATTTTTCTCTTTTGTTAGGAGAAGTATTTCAATTAAACCCCTGAATAAACCTTCTTCCTTGGTTTCATTTGTTTTTTCAAAAAAATCTTGCGCCTTATCGATTTTATGTATTCTGATTTGAAATGAAGCACCACATAAATTTGCAAAGTTTTCACTTAGAGGATGTTCTTCTTTATATTCTTCTAATGTGGGGATAACTATCTCTCTCGCAGGGATATGGTATTCCTGTTTTAGAACTTTTTTTGCAATAGGGACTGCGACTTCATAGTAAGTAGTTTCAGCAGTCGGATGCATACAATCAAAGAACTTTCTCTCATGCATACCCTTATTACCTATCCATCTAGATATATCTATCAGAGTAACTTTTTTATTATCCTGAGATGTTTTTCTAATCAGTTCAGTATTTTCTTCTTTAGCGCGTATAGGTTCTTGATCATTATTAATTGCTAAATTATATAATGTCCCTGCTTTTTCATTTTGACCTATATTTTGATAAGCTGTTCCGGCTAGATAATATACCATGGGGCTATTAGATCCCTGTTTCATTAGGTCTTCCCAGACACTAATTGATTCCATAAATTTTTCTTGATTTATAAGTCTAAGGCCATGTTTAAATCTTTGGTCAAATTTTTCTCGATCTTCATCGTTCATTTTTAAAGGAGTATTATCTCGTATCGGGGGAATACCTGGATTAGAGATAGTTGTACAGAGATATAGATGAGTCTCTTTATATTTACCTACTTCTTTTATTATTGCTTGAATATCCTTCCTTATACTATCTCTTATTATATCTTCTTTTACAGTGTCTATAGGAAATATTTCTTCTTCATTTTCTTTAGTTTTTATAAAATATTTTTCTATTAGTTCTTTTGATTTTTCAATTAATCTACTTCTGGAAAGTATATTTGTTAGACTCGGAAACCTCTCTTTAGATTCTGCCAAATCTTTACTTACTTCATGTGGCAAGTACTCATTATTACCACAGTATACAACAAATGCTACATTTTCATCTAGCCCATTCTTTCTTATATCTTCTATAAACCTTCGAACAGTTCTAAAGCCATGCCCTACTACTGCCAAGTTTACTTTTTCTATACTCTTTTTATTTGTAATATTTTCAGTTATTATGTGGAAGGCCATGTCTCCAGGCGAGCCGTTTTTTTCCTCAGTACGGATATTTAATGTATTTCCCGCCATTGTAGACTCTCCTAACATAATAAACAGTCTTTTGTTTTTCTGTAATGGAATCTTCTTTCCATTTAATGTTGAGGACAAATAGTTGTTATTTTCCTCTCTATACTCCGGATTAGGCACAATAAACTCTCCATCTTTCTCCTTTATTTTTGTGAAAATAGAATGTGTGTCAGGAGTTGTAGCACGGACAATTCCCTCTAATCCCAGCAATACAGCTCCGCTTATCATTGTGCCGAGAGTTAGTCCGGTGCATAGCTTTTTCCACCAAGGCCAAGAGAGCTTGCTTATTTTTGTTTTGTTCATAGTTTTATTTGGGATTGCCCTATTTGGGCTATAAATCTAACCATTTAAACCTTACGATTTTTAACTATTATTTAATGGTATTATATAAAATTTTATTTACTGAGCTTAAAAAAACTTTAAAAGTAAGCATATTGTTATATTTTTGATGAGTCATCCGTGGAAAAGAGGCAGAGATGCGGGGAAAAAAGAGGAGAATAAAACCAGTAATAACTATGTCAAATATAATTTAATTTCCTTTGGAAGCGTTTTTTTGCTGATTGTTGTTTTGCTTATTTTTGCGAGGACATTTCCAACTGGAAGAGTTGTTCTAGAAATTCCAGATACTTATCAGGCAGGAGAAATAATAACGGGTAATTTTAGTTTTAATATAATACAAGGCGAGTTAATACCTGTTGATTCTATTGTGCGACTTGGATTAAACAGCCAGATAAGCGAGTTTTTGTTGAGGGATATTTTACAGGCAGAGCAGGCAGAGGGAAATTATTATATTTACAACAGATTGGCGAATGGAGGCGGGGCAGGTTTTGGAGTTTCTGGAGTGAAAACTTATTTTGAGAACGAGACATTAGTTGAAGAAGAGGGTTTTGGTGAGGAGTATGTGAGCAATGAGAGTGTTGCTTTTTCTTTGCCTCTTGAATTGTTTAATATAAGTGCGGAGAATGGGAAGATTTATGCTTATATTATTTATAATGAAATTGAACTTGTGAGCTCTGAAAAAGAAATCACATTATTTGAAGAAGAGCCCGCGCCTGTTGATGCTTATGCTGTTAAAACACAAGATTATGGAATTGCGAAGAAAACTATTTCCTTAAGTATATGCAATTTTACACTGAATGAGCCGAATGAGGTTTATCAGCTGACGCAGAGTGTTAATTCATCAGGAACATGCTTCAACATACAGGCGAACAATGTTACTATTGACTGCCAAAATTATATGATAAACTATTCGCAGACCCAAAATGGGTGGGGCGTTAGAATCATCGGCTATAATAATACTGCTGTTAAAAACTGCAGGCTTGTTCAGGAGACAAATGCCACAACAGGCAATTATGGAGTTTATGCTGAAAAAGCCGTAAATATCAGCATATTAAATAATAATATCACAACTTATGCAAATACTTCGTTTGGTGTATACTTTTGGGACAAGGTAATAAATGGCAGTATTATCAATAATACGCTTAAAACTTTTGGCGATAGAGGGCATGGAATCTTGTTTGAGCAGGATATTATGAATGGGAGCATTATTAACAACACGATTAACACAAGCGCTTTTCGCGCTTATGGTACTTGGCTTTATAATGCTGTTACAAATACAACGATCGTTGGCAATGTTTATTATACTTATGGCGGAACAGCGTATGCAATTTTAGATGAATTGCAGTCTAATGATACAGACATAACAAATAATACTATTGTTACAAATGGACAATTTGGGCATGGAATTTATTTGTATAA